>NZ_JAJB01000018.1:0-103687 GCF_000583215.1 Brevibacterium sp. VCM10 | reverse complement strand
ACCTCGCGCGAGGTTGCTGGGCCGCCGTCGGGTAGCAATTAGGAGCGGGCGGCTGCTAGGTCGTTGCGGAATGCGCGGCCTGCGGCACCCAAGTCACCGGCAGACGTGATGAAGCGGAAGCCCTGCTCCTTGCGCAGACGCGCCTCTTCGCCGTCGCCGCAATGGATTCCCGGGATCACCCCGGCGGCATCGGCGGCCGCGCGGATCCGCACGAGCGCCTCGGCGTGGGCCTCATTCGGCTGCCCGGGCAGGGCACCGACTGCGAACGCGAGATCAGCCGGACCGACATAGACCCCGTCGATGCCGGGTACGGCGCAGATGTCCCCGACCGCAGCCAGGCCCTCCTCGTTCTCGATCATGACGAACAGCAGCGGCCGCTCATCGTGCGTGTCCTGTACCGCACCGTGCATGATCTCGACGGTCGGCCCCCACGAGCGATCCCCGCCCCGCGATGGATAATCGAGCGCGGCCACCGCGGCCTGCGCCTCGTCGACCGAGGACACGAGCGGGACGATGATCGCCTCGACTCCCGCGTCGGCGAGCGCCCCGATCTCCGTGAATCGGTTCGCCGCGACCCGCGCCGTCACGAGCGCGTCCCCGCTGGCGCGCACGGCATCGGTCAGCCGCAGCACATCGGTGGGGCGGACGAGACCGTGCTGCAGATCGAGGCAGACATAGTCGAACCCGGCCGCCGACCCGATCTTCGCCAGCTCCGGGCTCGTCGACATCATCCACAGGCCGTTGTAGATCTCGCCCGCGCGCAGGCGGACCCGATGATTCTCAATCGCAGCAGTCATGACTGCATCGAATCACGTCGTGTTCAACTTCGCCGCCGCTGCCCGCAGTATGAGCCGACAATTCCGGCGTATCGTCTAGCGAACCAAAGCGGGACGTTTCGGGTCGAACGTCCAACCGGGAATCAACGACTGCATCGCGATCGAGTCGTCCCGGGCACCCAGTCCATGGTCGAGGTAGAGTCGATTGGCCGCTTCCAAACGGTCACGGTCGAGCTCGATTCCCAGCCCGGACGCTTGCGGAACCTCGATCTCACCGTCAACGATCTCAAGTGGCTTCCGCGTCACACCCTGTCCGTCCTGCCAGATCCAATGAGTGTCGAGTGCAGTGATCTCTCCGGGTGCTGCGGCTCCCACCTGTGTGAACATAGCCAACGAGATATCGAAGTGGTTGTTCGAGTGAGAACCCCAAGTGAGCCCGAAATCGTTACACAGCTGTGCCACTCTCACTGAGCCGGCCATCGTCCAGAAGTGCGGATCGGCCAAAGGAATGTCCACCGATCCTTGCCGCACGGCGTGCTGCATCTCCCGCCAGTCGGTTGCGATCATGTTCGTTGCTGTTCGCAGGCCCGTCGCCCGTTTGAACTCGGCCATCACCTCTCGCCCGGAAAAACGTCCTTCCGCACCACACGGGTCCTCCGCATAGGCAATGGCGTCGGCCATGCGCCTTCCGTAGCGAATCGCATCGTCGAGCATCCATCCGCCGTTGGGGTCCAGGGTGATGCGTGCCTCGGGGAATCGGTCCTTAAGCGCGAGAACGGTCTCGACTTCGGCGTCGCCCTCGAGCACACCGCCTTTGAGTTTGAAGTCGCGAAAGCCGTACTTCCCCTGAGCAGCCTCTGCGAGCGCAACCACGGAATCGGGATCGAGCGCCTTCTCTCTTCGGAGTCGATCCCAACCAGTGGCGTTCGATTCCCTGATATAGCCGAGATCCGCGGCGTCGGGATCGCCGACGTAAAACAGGTACCCGAGCATCGGGACGCTCGCCCGCTGCTGCCCGTCACCGAGGAGCTCAGCGACAGGCACCCCCAAATACTGGCCGTGGAGGTCGAGAAGGCAGGATTCGAGTGCTGTCACCGCGTGAACAGCTGTCCGCAGATCGAATGTCTGATCTCCCCTCCCTGCCGCATCTTGAGGTCCGAAGACTTCTCGCGTCTCTCGCAGGAGAGTGCGATAGAGGGATACAGGACGGCCAATCAGACTTGAGGCTGCTTCCGCAATGGTCGCTCGGATAGTCTCACCACCGGGCACCTCGCCCAGTCCGGTGCGGCCATCGCTGTCCGTCACAATGGCGATGTTCCTGGTGAAGTAGGGGCCGTGGGCTCCCGAAAGGTTCATCAGCATCGAGTCGTGTCCCGCGATGGGAACGACTTCGATATCGGCAATGGTGGGACTAGTGGTGGTGTTCATGGGTTCAACCTCGTGTGATTTTGCCGTCGATCTGACGGGGTACAGACCATGGATTCGAATCCTGGACAGGTTCGGGCTGCAACGCCACAGGCACGGACTGGTATGCGACTGGACGCAGGAAGCGTTCGATCGCCAGACTACCCACTGATGTAGTTGCCGGCGCCGATGTAGCAGGGAACGGACCACCGTGAACCATTGCATGACCGACTTCGACGCCGGTTGGCCAGCCGTTGAACAGAATTCGTCCGGCCAGGTCCTCAAGTACAGGCATCAGACTGGTCACCGCAGCGTTATCCGCCTCCGAAGCGTGAACCGTCACCGTCAGTTGACCTTCAAGCTCGTCAAGAGCTTCAGCCAGCGATTCGACATCCGAGTACCGAACAATCACCGAGGCAGCACCGAAGACCTCATTGCGGAGGACTGGGTTGGAGCGCAGTTCAGCCAGATCTGCCGAGAAGACCACCGGCGCTGGGGCGTTCTCGCCTTCGCCGGGGACACCACGACCAACAGTGGATACATTCTCCTCGTTCTCCAGATCGGACACTCCCTCTGCAAAGGCCTCCGCTATGCCCGGAGTCAGCATCGTCTGCCCGGTCTGTCCGTCGAGCCCCGCGGACACGGCTGCCACGAATGCATCGCCGCGTCCGCCGGCGGGAACGAACACGAGGCCAGGGGCGGTACACAATTGGCCACTGGAACCGGTCAGCGACCCGATAAACTGCTCAGCCAGCTCCGGCGCCCCGGATGATTCGGAGTCCAGAGCTCCCTCGAACATGATCACCGGGTTGATGGAGCTCATCTCAGCGTAAACCGGAATCGGGACCTCCCGCGCCGCCGCCGTCGCCGCCAGCGACAGACCTCCTCGGCGGGAGCCAGTGAATCCGATTGCCCTGACCAAGGGATCAGCAGCGAGTTGCTGGCCGATTTCGGACCCAGAGCCATAGAGGAGAGAGAAGACCCCGGAGGGCATATCGGACTCGAATACCGCTTCGGCGATCGCCTGCCCCACCAATTCACCAGTTCCGGGATGGGCGTTGTGCGCCTTCACAATGACAGGACAGCCAGCAGCCAGCGCTGCAGCCGTGTCGCCGCCTGCAACAGAGAACGCGAGCGGGAAATTGCTGGCGCCGAACACCACGACCGGGCCGAGCGGCACGCGACGCTGACGAATATCGAGACGTGGGGCGGGAGAGCGCTCGGGCTGTGCAGGGTCGATGCGAACGCCGTGGTAGTTGCCCTCTCGGACTACGTCGGCGAAGAGGCGAAGCTGTCCGACGGTACGACCGACTTCGCCGTTGAGGCGAGCATGGGGAAGACCAGTCTCCGCCATAGCCCGGCCGACGATCTCCTCGCGCTTGCCATCGATCCTCCGGGCAATGGCTTCAAGGAAGGCCGCCCGTTCATTCGGATTGGTTGCACGGTATTCGCGGAAAGCGTCGGCCGCAGCCTGAGTGGCCCGCTTGACCTGCGTCGCATCGAGCTTGCTGTATTCGGGATCGAGTGAAGAGTTGGTGCTAGGGTCGATGGCCTTTGTTGTGCCGTTAGTTCCCGGCACAGACTGCCCTGCGATGATCGATGTTCCTCTGAGTGCCTGTGTCATGACGTCCTTTCTCGACGGTTGGCTGGTCAGCGGCTGGGAAGGATGTCGGCTTCGCGGATAAGAGCTTCCAAGTCAGCCAAATCCTGCGGACGAAGATCTTGCAGCGGGGTGCGAACCGGCCCGGCGTCTCGGCCGATCGCCTTGAGCCCGGCTTTGACGATGGACACGCCGTACCCTTTGGCTCGGTCGCGGATGGCGCCATATGGAAGGACGAAGCGATTCAGCTTCTCTGTCACCGCGGCGTGGTCGAAATTCCTCACGTCCCGGTAGAAATCGAGGGCGAACTCCGGTACGAAGTTGAACATCGCCGACGAATAGGTGCTCATGCCGAGCTGCAACAGCGGCAACGCGTATGTCTCTGCGGTCGGGAGCCCGCCGAGATAGAACAGGCGGTCACCGTTCTTGGCGACGACCTTGGTGAGATGCTCGATGTCGCCGATAGCGTCCTTGAATCCGATGAAGTTGGGGTAGTTGTCCGCCAGCCTGGCTACTGTGTCGGCCGCGTAGATGGCATTGGCCCGGTTGTACACGATGATGCCGATCGTTGTCGCTTCGCAGATCGCGGCGACATGGTGGTAAAGACCGTTCTGATCACACTCGGTCAGGTAAGGGGGCAATACGAGTGCGCCTTCGGCCCCAACGGCTTCGGCGTCCTTGACGTTCTGAACCGCCTGAGAGGTCGAACCAGCTGCGGAAGCGAGTACCGGGACTTCGGGACGAGTCTCGGCGACCGCGAGCTCGACCACGCGTGCAGCCTCCCTCGGGGTGAGGCTGAAGCCCTCACCTGTGCCTCCGGCGGCGAACAGACCGGCCACATTGAAACTCGACTGCCAGGACAGATGCTCCCTATACCGGTCTTCGTCGACTTGGAAATCGCTGTCGAAGGCTGTGACGGGAAACGAGAGCAATCCTTCCTTCAGGTGCGCTGCCAGGGCTGTGGGTGAGAACTCTGCCATAGTTATGTCCTTTATTCGTTCGCTGATATCGCAACTGACTCTACGAACGCTCAACCATGCATGTCCAAGCCTATTTAACTATCGAATAATGCTGTTATTGCATCGTTCGTCATCTTGACTCCACCTGTATGACATACAGTAAGTTGTCATACATCTAGATTCTGGCCCGCCGCCCAGGATTTACTTCACTCCAGCCGCAAAGGACCGTTATGACCTACCAAGCCGACTCCGTCACTTCGCTCACTCTCTCCGCGATTCCACTGCCCCTCGCTACTCCCATCTCCGACGCTAAGGTGTTCACCGGCCGACAGAAGCCGATGACCGAGGTCGCCATGCTCTTCGTCGAGATCGAGACTGCACAAGGTCATACGGGCATCGGCTTCAGCTATTCCAAACGGGCAGGCGGTCCAGCACAGTATGCCCACGCAAAAGAAGTTGCCGAGGCAGTCATCGGAGAAGACCCCAATGACATCGATAAGATCTATGTCAAGCTCCTCTGGGCAGGAGCCTCAGTTGGGAGAGCCGGACTCGCTACCCAAGCGCTGGCAGCGATCGACATCGCACTCTATGACCTCAAAGCGAAACGAGCCGGCTTGCCCTTGGCCAAACTCCTGGGAGCCCATCGCGACTCAGTGCGTACCTACAACACGTCTGGGGGCTTCCTCCACGCGTCCATCAACGAAGTGAAGGATCGCGCCTCACAGTCCATCGAGGAAGGCATCGGTGGGATCAAGATCAAGGTCGGACTTCCGGATTCCGCAGAGGACATCCGTCGCCTCGATGCAGTCGCCGAACACATCGGGAGCACGCCGCTGATGGTCGATGCTAATCAGCAGTGGGACCGGCCCACCGCACTGCGGATGGGACGAATACTCGAGAAGTACAATCTCGTGTGGATCGAGGAGCCGCTCGACGCCCACGATTTCGAGGGCCACGCCCGCCTCACCGCGGCATTGGACACACCGATCGCCACCGGCGAAATGCTCAGCTCGGTGGCAGAGCACAGACGCCTCATCGAGAACCGTGCATGCGACATCATCCAGCCAGACGCTCCGCGAGTGGGTGGGATCAGCCAGTTTATGCGCCTGCTCCATCTCGCAGACGAGGCCGCTCTCGATGTCGCCCCCCACTTTGCGATGGAGATCCACGCTCACCTTGCAGCCTGTTATCCGCGTGAGACCTGGGTAGAGCACTTCGACTGGCTCGATCCCCTGTTCAACGAACGAATGGAGATCGCCGAGGGCCGAATGATCATTCCAGACCGGCCAGGGCTGGGAATCACCCTCAGCGAGCAAGCCCGACGCTGGACCACAGATTCGGTCACAGTCAGCTGACGTCGCGACCCCAGCGGTCGAGGAACTGAGAGACTGGGACCATGGCCTCGAATCTGTCCACCGCCGTCTCATCGACCCTCCGCTCGGAGATCGTTTCCGGCTCACTGCCCCCTGGGTCACGGCTGCCCAGCGAGGCTGCGCTCATCGAACGCTTCTCGGTGAGTCGCACGGTGATCCGCGAGTCCCTCGGACGCCTGCGGGCCGAGGGACTCATCCGTTCGGTCCGCGGCAGCGGCAGTTTTGTCCTGGCCCAGCCTCAGGTGCCGGGGAGATCGCCGTCCGGCACCGAATTAACACCTCCGATCGACCACTCCTCGTTGCTGGAGTTCAGAATCGCAGTCGAAACCGAGGCCGCTGCGCTCGGCGCGAACCGCAGGACCGCCGCCGAGCTGGAGGCGATCGCAGGAGCTCTTCAAGCCCTTGAGGCCTCAGGCGCTGATCCCGCTGCTTCACTGCAAGCTGACCTCGACTTCCACCGAGCCGTGGCCGAGGCGAGCCACAACACCTATTTCACGACTGCTCTCGATACTCTGGGTCCGGCGATGATAGCTATGCCTGACGAACGCCTCCGAGCTCAGCCCCAGCACATGCATCGGGTCACTCAGGAACACCATGCCGTGCACGACTGCTTCATCAGTGGAGATGCCCTTGGTGCGGCAGCAGCTATGCGCACACACCTGACCCAGTCACTGCTCCGTCTTCGCGCCGTCGACGACGAGGGAGCGTGAATCCGTCACCGCTCCGCCAGCCTGGTCGAGCCCACCTGTACGAATGGATGCCACCACACGATGCAGAGCCTCATTCGGCGATTCAGGATCCCAGATGGCTCGCAGCTCAACAATTCCCGGTGGGAGGTCGACGACATCGACATAGGTCACTCCCGACATCTGCAGCTTCCGCATCGACGAAGGCACAAAGGCGATGCCGATTCCAGCGGCTACCAGGTTGAGCATGGAGGTCATCTGACTCAGCGACTGCACCACCAGGCTGTGATCGATTCTGAAGTGACGGACAACAAGATCATAGAAGTATCGCGCCAATCGGGGAGAGTGCATGATGAGGGGCTGTCCCTCAATATCGGCGGCTTTCACCGGCTGTCGCGACTCCAGTAATGCGTGTCCCTCAGGAACCGCGAGCACGAGGTCTTCCCGCTGGAGCAGCATTGCCGCAAGTGGCTCTACGTGGTCCGGCGGTCGTCCGATTCCGAGGTCAACCTGCCCCTCGGTGATCGCTTTGATCTGTTCACCGGTGACCATCTCGGTCATCGACAGATCAACTCCGGGCAGACAGCGAGCCAGCCCCGAGACCAACGGTCCCAGCAGAGACATTCCGCTGCCAGTCGTGAACCCGAGAGAAACGTGTCCCTCGACGCCCGAGGCAATAAGTTGAGCCTGCTCGGGCGCCCGGTCGGCCAGCGCCAGCAGCTTCCTCGCCTCCTTGAGGAACTGCCTGCCAGCCGGTGTCAGCCTGACGCTGCGGTTGTCGCGATCGATCAGCTCAACGTCAACTGACTTCTCAAGCTTCTGCACCTGCCTGCTCAGAGGCGGCTGCGTCATCGACAGACTCTCGGCAGCCTTCCCGAAATGCAATTGTTCGGCGACCGCGACAAAGCAGCGCACCTGATCGAGAGTGAACATCCAACCGCCCTTGCTCGACTGCGTTTCGACCTGCACTAGACTCCGAATACAATACCCTAAGAGCATCAAATGATGTTTATTAAGGCTTGGACAGAACTACTTCGACTCCAATAGTGTCGGTCCCAACCACCTTGGAAATGTGACCCGAACAACTTCACAATGTCGGCTCGCCTCCCTCGCAACGAGGAGTCGGAGGACGGGAGCAGACACCGGGAAACGTCAGGTCACGAAGACAGTCGAGACACGAGAGTGACCTTCCAAGACATCT
The DNA here is from genome assembly GCF_000583215.1 of Brevibacterium sp. VCM10. NCBI lineage: Bacteria > Bacillati > Actinomycetota > Actinomycetes > Micrococcales > Brevibacteriaceae > Brevibacterium > Brevibacterium sp. VCM10. The sequence continues at coordinate 95,688 of NZ_JAJB01000018.1, read as the reverse complement.
CCAGCAGGGGACACGGTTTACAACCAACTGAGGAAGTGACATGAAAAAGAAGCTGGCAGCACTCATCACCGCTCCGATTCTGGCCCTGTCAATGACCGCCTGCTCAGACGGCGGCACAGGCGACGATGGCGGCGTAGATGTCAATCGGGTACGAGTTGTACTTGGCTCGAGCTCCACAACTGCGGATACGTACCAGAACGCCCACGCGTTCACTGAAAACGTCGGTCAAGCCCTAGACGTGAACATGAAAGCGGATGCCATCGGCGCAAACAAGGCATTCCAGGCGCTTGATAAGGCCAAACCCGACGGAAGCACGATCATGTTCTTCCATGACATGGCATATCTGTCAGTCAAGTACGGCAGCCAGCCGGAGAAGTTCGGCCTCGACAACTGGACGGTCGGCCCCGTGGTATCGCTCAATCCAGGAGCAGCATTCCTCGCTAAGCACGACGCTCCTTACAATGATCTGGTTGAAGCGGCCGAGTGGCTCAACGACAATAAGTCAGAGACTCTGACCTTCGCCGTCGAAGCCGGAGGAACTTCCGAGCTGTCACTCGACGCGTTCTACCTCTGGGTGGCAGACAAGTACGGCGATGACGTGGCCGAGCGCATCAAGGTCTTCGCCACCGGATCCGACGAGGAAAAGAACCAAGCACTTTGGTCCGGCAATGTTGACATCATCTACGGTTCCATCGGCGGCAACGAGCAGTACACGAAAGATGATGTCGAGGACAAGGTCAAGGAGAAGTTCCTCGCGATCACTGCGAGCGAGCGAGTTGAAGGCTTCGACATTCCGACCTTCGCCGAACAGGGCATCGAAGTCGACGGAGAGCCTTTTACCTTCGACAAGGAGTTTTTCGTCCTCATGCCCAAGGATGTTGAAGACTCGTTCGCATCGGCACTTGACGATGCTACCGCCGAAGCAGTCGAGACCGACGCCTATGTTGACGAGCTGTCGAAGAATCATTTCCAACCGAACTATGTCCCACTCGACGAGAGCACCAAACATGTTGAGGAGAAGCGCGACCGGCTTGAATCCATCATCGATCAAGCCCCGGACTTCGACGATCTGGCCTCCTGATCGGCTTCTCGTGCGGCCCCACAGCTGGGGCCGCACTTCCATGCAAATCCACAAAGCCGTCGTCAAGGAACCACGCACATGAGCAATTTTCATACGCTCGACATCGATTTCAGCAATTATCATCTCGTCTTCCCATACGCGATCGGCACCCTACTCGTTGTTCTGCTGCTCGCAATGGGCATCAAGAAGACGGTAAGTGCAGTCTCTGCCAGGTCCGCTGAATCAGATGCGGCAAAAGCGCGATTCAGGTTCTTCGATGCCGACTTCGATTGGAAGAAGCTCTTCGGCACCCTGGCTTGCACTGTCGCGTACGTTCTGCTGCTGGATCCGCTCGGCTTCCTCTTCTCCAGCGTTCTGTTCGTCTTCGTCATATCACTGGTGTTCAAGCCGAAATTCACTCCGCGCGCGCTGATCGGACCGGCCGCCAACGCTGTCCTGACCCCGCTCGTCCTCTGGCTGGTGTTCGGCCAGATGTTCGACATCACCCTGCCCTAAGGAGCACTCATGGAACTCTTCGAGATATTCACTCCCATGGCGTTCGTGCTCGTCATCTTCGGTGTCTTCGTCGGCATCATCTTCGGCTCGATCCCCGGCCTCACCGCAACTATGGCGCTGGCGGTGTTCTTGCCACTGACCTTCGGCATGGACCTAGGAGAAGGTCTGGCCCTGCTCATCGGACTCTATGTCGGCGGCATCAGCGGTGGCATGATCCCGGCGGCGCTACTGAAGATCCCCGGCACACCATCGTCGGTGGCAACGACATTCGATGCATATCCGATGGCGCAGAAGGGCTATGCGGAGAAAGCCCTGAAGATCGGCATAGTCGCCTCAATCATTGGTGGCTTCATCAGTCTTGTGGTCCTCTATTTCTTCGCTCCAGTGCTCGGCACCGTGGCGATCAACTTCACTCCCGTGGAGAAATTCCTCATCATCCTGTTCGCGCTGACGATCATCGCCTCGATCTCCGAGAAGAGCATGCTCTCAGGCATCTTCAGCGGCATGCTAGGAGTCTTCGTCAGCCTCATCGGAGTTTTTCCCACCAACAACGAACTACGCATGGTGCCGTCGTTCCTCGAGGACTACCTCTGGGACGGATTCTCCCTGCTGCCGGTGCTCATCGGACTGTTCGGCATCTCTGAGATACTTCGAAATTCCGAACAGGGCCTGAAGACCGATACTTCCAAGAAGATCACCCTCAAGAAGGCGAAATCGGATCCTGAAGCGAAGTTCACCCTCAAGGAGTTCAAGGGTCAGACGGTCAATACGATCCGCTCGTCGATCATCGGAACCATCCTGGGCATCCTTCCAGGTGTCGGTGGCAGCGCCGCCTCGCTTATGTCTTACTCACAGACAAAGAACTTCTCCAAGCAGCCGCAGAAGCTCGGCAAAGGCTCGAACGAAGGCATCATCGCCAGCGAAGCTTCGAACAATGGCCTCACTGGCGGCGCGTTGGTTCCCCTGCTGTCCCTGGGCATCCCAGGCGACAGCACGACAGCAGTGCTTCTCGGCGCCTTCGTCTTGCAGGGGATCCAGGTCGGGCCGCTTTTCATCGGCGACAACCCTGACCTGTGGGATGGCATGATCATTGCCCTGCTGATTGCGAACATCGTTATGTTCCTCATGATGTTCACATCAATCCGCTACTTCGCCAAAATCATCGAAATACCCAAGCACGTTCTGTTCCCAATCATTCTGGTGATGTGCGTGGTGGGCTCGTTCGCGATCAACAACGGCGTGATGTTCGATGTCTGGACCGCGCTGATCTTCGGGGTGCTCGGCTTTGTGTTTATGAAGATCGGAATCCAGATCACCACCTTCCTCATCGGATTCATCCTGGGAAGGGACCTCGAGTCGAACTTCCTCGACAGTATGCAGGCGTCAGGAGGAGACCTCTTCGTCTTCTTCACCCGAAGCCCCATCGACTTGGCGCTTTGGGCTCTCATCATCGGTTCCGTGGTCTTCGGCGTCATCAGCACTCGGAAGAATTCCGACTCCGAACCGAAGAACTACCACGCGCACGCTGCCGATTGATTCCGACATGCTCGATGACGGGACTGAGTTCTTCCGACAACGGACAGGAGACTGTTCACATACTGCGACTCCTTCTGAACGACGAAGCATGCAACACTGGGTGGTCATAGACCGAAGGTCCAAGGGTTGACAGCTTTGGCGATCCCTTTCGATCGCCCCTCGCGATCATCCGTGCGAACCACACTCCCCCTCGTCGAGGCGCCCCTGTCCTCCCGTACTTGGGATCCTCCCGTACGCACCGTCGTCCCGCCTCGGCGAGGGGAATCACTCAGCCGGGCTGTCCTCGAGGAGAGGCCCGATGACTCGGTGGCGGGCGATGACGAAGGGGGCACTGGACCCGACTTCGAGGAGTTCGAGGTCGAGGCGACGAGGCAGCAGCGGCCGCCCCTTGCCGAGGACCACCGGCGCGGTCCACGTGATGATCTCGTCGAGGAGTCCCTCGTCGGCGAACTGCCCGGCGAGGTCGCCGCCGCCCATCACCCACAGGTCACGGTCGCCGGTGGCGGTGCACATTTCGAAATAGTGGTCGGAGACAGAGCCTTTCGCGAATCGGATGTCGGGGCTCTTCCCTTCCTTCCCGGGTTCGGGCAGGCCGAGCTTCCGGTGGGTCATCACCCATGCGGGAACCTCGTAGGGCCACGGTCCGTCGAGGTTGCGCAGCACCCATTCGTACGTCGTCGCACCCATGACGATCGCTCCGACCCCGTCGATGAACCCGTCATCCGGCGGTTCTTCGGTCTGACGCAGCAGCCATTGAAGCGAGTCGTTCGGGTCGGCGATGAACCCGTCGAGCGTGGTCGCGGTGTAGTAGACGGTGCGTGCCACAGGCAGTCTCCTCCTAGTTGCGTCTCTCTGTCATCCTATTGCGACAACGCTCTCTCACAGCAGATCGGCGTCGATTCCATCCGTTGACAGAACCGACGCCGATCGATGCGACAATCCTTCACGCCTCAGATTTACTGAGCCTCTCGCGCCTCAGTCGTCCTGAGCCGCGCCGCGTCTCACACCTCCCCAGTCCGCAGCGCCTCGGCGATGTATTCGGCCTGCCGGATCGCCAGCGCCACGATCGTCAGGGTCGGATTCGCCGCGGCACCGGTGGTGAACACCGATCCGTCGGAGACGAAGAGGTTCTTCACGTCGTGGGTCCGGCCCCACTTGTCGACGACCCCGTCTTCGGGACGTTCGCTCATCCGCGCCGTGCCGAGGTTGTGCGTCGACGGGTACGGCGGAGTGTGGTGGGACGTCTGCGCACCGACCGCCTCGTAGACTCTCTGACCTGCGGCGTAGGCATGTTCGCGCATCGCCAGGTCATTCGCGTGATCGTCGTAATGGACGTTCGGCACGGGCAGACCGTTCGTGTCCTTGACCGTCGTATTCAGCGTCACCCGGTTACTCTCCTGCGGCATGTCCTCACCGACGATCCACATTCCCGCCGTGTTGAGATACCGGTCGAGCAGCGCCACGAAGTCCGGTCCCCAGCCGCCGGGCTCGACGAAGGAGGCCATGAACGCCGGACCCAGCGAGATCGTCTCCATGTAGTAGCCGCCGGAGAATCCACGGTCGGGGTCATGGATCGACTCATCAGCGATGACTCCGGCCATCGTCTCCCCGCGATACATCCGCACGGGTTTGTCGAAGTGGCCCCACACGGTGCCGGTCAGGTGACGCATATAGTTCCGGCCCACGTGTCCGGACGAGTTCGCCAACCCATCGGGGAAGGACGGTGTGCCGGAGAGCAGGAGCAGCCTCGGCGTCTCGATCGAGTTGCCGGCCACGCACACGAGCTTCGCGGCCTGCCGGTGGAGGTTGCCGTCCTTGTCGAGGTAGAGAACGGCGTCGGCTCTGCCGTTCGCATCGTGGGTGATCTGCACGGCCTGGGACTCCGGCCGCAGATCGAGCAGCCCGGTGTCTGCCGCCCGCGGCAGCTCCCTGACCAGCGTCGACCACTTGGACTTGTTCTTGTCGCCTTGGAAGTTGAATCCGTCCTGGATGGAGGCGGGGCGTCCGTCGTATTCTTCGGCGTTCGTGGCGTACGGGCCGGTGGCGTAGAACTTGTAGCCGACTTCTTTCGCCCCTCCGGCGAAGACCTTGTAGTTGTTGTTCGCCGGCAGCGGCTTCCGGCCGTGGACATGGGTCGAGCCCATCGCCTTCTCCGCCCGGTCGTAGTACGGGGCCAGTTCGTCCAGGGTGATCGGCCAGTCGAGGAGGTTCGCTCCGTCGATGCGACCATAGACGCTGCGGGCTTTGAACTCATGGTCTTTGAATCGCGGCGTTGCCCCCGACCAGTGGGTCGTCGTCCCGCCCACGGCCTTGACGATCCAGGCCGGCAGGTTCGGGAAGTCACGGGCGATCCGCCACGATCCCGTCGTGGTCCTGGGGTCGAGCCAGGCCATCTGGTTGAAGGCCTCCCACTCGTTGTTGACGTAGTCCTCGTTGCGCAGATACGGCCCGGCTTCGAGCACGACGACAGGGATGCCCTTCGCCGTGAGCTCGTACGCCAGGGTTCCCCCGCCGGCGCCGGAGCCGACGATGACGACGGCTTCCTCGTCCGGGTCGATGCTGTATCCGGTCACACTGCGTCCGGCCTCGGCACCGGCACCGCGTCCTGTATTCTCAGCGGTCATCACTTCTTCACCTCACCCATCTCGGCGCGCTGCGGCGCGGGCTGATTGGTCGATTCGTCACCGGCAAAACCGCCGCTGCGGGCACCCATAACACCGTCACCGAGCTCCGGAATCGGCTCGTCCTCGGGGTAGACGATGCGCGGTTCGGGCAGCCAGTCGAGATCGTCGAAGCCGCGGTTGATATAACCACCTTTGTCGAACGACGGCCCTTCGTAGCCAAGCGTCTCCCACACCTCCGTATCGTCATAGAGGTTGAGCACGGCGGTGCGGCGGACGAAGCCGAAGAACTCGGTGGACTCGACCCGGCGCAGCACCTTGAGCGCGGAATCGTCGTCGAGCCCGCAGAAGTCACCATCGGAGAGCTGATCTAACGACAACAGCCCTTGGATGAGGGCCACCCGGAACCAGGTCTCTTCATCGGCAGCGATGAGGATCTTCTCCGCGGTGCGCACATACGGCCCGTCGGGGAAGTCTGCGTGCGGGAATGCCACGCGCAGCACTCGGATGAGGCTCTGCTTCGCCTCATCGGTCATCTCCATCGCATTCAGCGATGGGTACTTTGCAGGGAATGCCATCGGATGCTCCTTTGCTCCACTCGGCCGGCGGCATCGACGCACGCCCGCCACTGACCTGACACAAGCAACCTATGTGATCCACAGCACCATGGACTACCCTCATTCTCATCACATGAAAAAGTCGATCGCCGAGGCGGCTCCACCGTCCCGCACCCACGACCGTTCCCGCCCGGCCGCCTCCGTCCACGGCCCGGCAGCCGGGGCCGGATGCCCACCGCCGAGGCGATCGCACAGTCAGGAGTCCGCGTGTCCAACAGTGCCGTGATCCAACGAACCTTCGCCGTGCTGGAGGCCGTCGCCTCTTCGGGCAGCGCATCAGCGAAGACCGTGGCCACCCGCCTCGAGATCCCTCTGCCCACCGTCTACCGGCTCCTCAACGAGCTCGCCGATTCCGGGTATCTCGTCTATCTCAAGGACACCAAGCGTTTCGAGCTCGGTCCCAAATGCTTCGAACTCGGGCTGTCGTTCCAGCAGCGCCTCGTCGCTCCGCATCCGATCCGGCAGATCACCGATCAGCTCCATCGGTCGCTGGGCACTGCCGCCTATTTCGCGATCTACCGCGGCTCGGACATCATCCTCACCTACTGCTCCGACTGCGAGAAGCATCCGCGGCTGCGGCCCCTGCGCTTCGGGTTCCACGAGGCCGCGCACGCCACTGCTTTCGGCAAGATCCTCTTGGCCGGAATGCCCGAACCGCAGCGCACCGACTACCTCGAGGCGCGCGGAATGCAGGTGCTCACCCCGCAGACGATGATCAGCCGAGAGGCCCTCGACCCTCACCTTGTCGAGGTGGCCACCCGCGGAATCGCATGGGAGCACGAGGAGTTCCTGCCCCGTCAGACCTGCGCGGCCGTACCAGTGCGCAATGGCACGGGAATGCAGGTCGGGGCGATGGCGATCAGCACTCCCTCGTCGAAGATGGCGGGGAGGGTGAAGTTGGTCGAATCGACCCTGCGTGAACATGCGGGCCTGGCGTCGAGCTACCTGCGCGGCGGGTCGGTCACCGTCCCCGTCGTCGAGCACGCGTGAGCCGCGACCGTCGGTGAATGCACGTGAGCGGTGCCCAACCGCCGAGCACGCGTGGGCCGCACTCCCGAAGGTGACCACATCCCCCACAGCCGGCCGCCGTTGGACTCCAGCTTTATCGCCACATGAGAAGAACCGTGTCCTCCGGCTGCCGATTCTGCTGAGAATGATCGTGCTCGCTCACAGTTGAGAACTCAAGGAGGAGACATGGGCACGAGCAACAGCGTCGCAGTCGTGACGGGGTCCGCACGGGGAATCGGTCAGGGCATCGCGCAGAGGCTCGGAGCCGATGGCCATCATGTCATCATCGCCGATCTGCCGAGCATGCAGGACGGGGTGGCGGAGACCGTCACAACGATCGAAACGGCAGGTGGGAAGGCCACCGGCGCCGAGGTGGACGTCACGGACGAGGATTCGCTGAGCCGCCTCGTCGAGGTTGCCGTCGCTGCGGGAGGAAAACTCGACGTCTTCGTCGCGAACGCCGGAATCGCCCAGGTCGAACCCCTCATCGACTATTCGAAGGCCGACTTCGAGAAGATCGTCGACGTCAATCTCACCGGCGTCTTCCTGTCGTATCAGGCTGCGGCGAAGCAGATGATCGAGCAGGGCAACGGCGGCAAGATCATCGGCGCTGCCTCGATCGTCGCGTTCCGTCCCTTCGCGCTGCTGTCACCGTATTCGGCGACGAAATGGGCGGTGCGCGGACTGACCCAGGGCGCCGCGATGGAGTGGGCCAAGCACGGCATCACCGTCAACGCCTACGGGCCCGGCATCGTCGGCACCGCGATGTGGGATCTCATCGATGAGAAACTCGCCGCCGAGGAGGGGCTGGCCAAAGGTGAGGCGATCAAGAACTATGCTGGTGACATCCTCATGGGCCGGGTGTCCGTGCCCGAGGACGTCGCGAACCTCGTGTCGTTCCTCGCCAGCGAGGACTCCGATTACATCACCGGACAGACCATGCTCGTCGACGGCGGAATGCAGTTCTCCTAACGTTGTCGCTGAGAGCAGAAACCGACACCGCCACACCCACATCTCCACCCGAGAGAACAACCACAGAGAGAAGGAAGAAGACATGATCTTCATCGTCGTAAAGTTCCCCGTCAAGCCCGAACTGGCCGACCAGTGGCCCGAGCTGACCCGCGAGTTCACTGAGGCGACCCGTGCCGAACCGGGCAACAAATGGTTCGAGTGGTCGCGCAGCCTCGATGACCCGAACGAGTACGTCCTCGTCGAAGCCTTCGACGACGATGCCGCGGAAGCGCATGTGAAGTCCGATCACTTCCAGGCCGCGACCGCCACGGGCGGGCCGATGCACTCCGCACTGACAGCGACCCCGAAGATCATCTCCCGTCAGATCGACGGCGACGATTGGGATGCGATGGGCGAGCTGCAGGTCGACTGATCCCCCACCGAGGCGGCCGTCCCCGATCGGGACGACCTCATCCGCCGAGACAGCCGCGCGGGTCCGCTGATGCGTTCAGCGGACCCGCGCCAGGTTCCGGGCACCGGCAAACTCACCAGCTTGGTGAACCTGCAGCAGCTCGGTGCAGGCACCAAGCCGCTGCAGGTTCACCAAGCTGAAGGCTCACCTCTGCGGCAGGTAGGCCTTCTGGCTGCCGACCCATTCGTCGAGCACGTCTGCGCGGTCATCGAATTCTGCGGTCGAGAACGCCAGACCCTTCGTCGGCACGCTGGCGCCGAGTTCGACGAGCAGCGGTCGCAGGGTCGTCTCCACCGCCAGGGTGTGCGCCGGGGATCCGATGGTGAAGACCGGGATCGCGGTCAGCCCGTGCAGACCATTTGCGTCATACCGGTCGAGGAAGGCTTTGAGCAACCCTGTGTAGCTGGCCTTGTAGGTCGGCGTGGCGATGACGGCGAAATCAGCAGTGGCCAGGCGCTCGGTGAGTGCGTCGAGACGGTCGGACTTCCAGGAGAAGATCTCATCGGTCACCTCGGCGAGCTCGATCGTTTCGTCGATCTCGGAACCGGTCACCTCGGCGATCTTACCTGCGAGGTCCTCGGCCACCTGACGGGTGCGCGAGTTGGGGCTCGGGTTGCCGACGACGACGGCGATGCGTGTGGTCATAAGGGGTCCTCTCCTCGAGTGTTCACCGGGTCATTGCGCCCAGACACCCACACTAGAAGCGGTCAGCCATTGCGAAAGCACTGCCGTTCATCTGGCGTCATCGCAGTGATGCTCGGGATCGCACACGTGGTTCCCCGAATCAGCGGGATCAGATTGTCGTTTCACGGCTCGAAAATCTACATTCTGCTCCCGCAGAATCGGACCGATCCGGCTCCGGCCGACCACCCGCGACCGACCACCTGCTACCTGCCGCCACCGCCTGCCTTCTGCTCGAGGTGATACCGAATCTTCCGCTCAAGCTCCGCCCTGCTCATCTGGCTCGTCACCCTCAGCACCTCCCAGCCCTCGTGCCGCAGAGCCTCGTCTCTGGCGATGTCACTTGTCCATTGTGATTTGGACAGCAGGTGGTGTTCACCTTCGTATTCGAGCGCCAACTTCACGTGGGGATAGCCTAAATCCGGCTCGACCGTGCGGTTGAGCAGACGACAGTAGACCTGTGGATGGACCACAGGTTCCGGCAGTCCACGGCTCAGTGCCCACAGTCGAAGGTTCGTCTCCTGCGGCGAGTCAACGTCTTCCCTGATCAATGACAGTGCTGAGTCGACCTGCGCTCGCTGCCTCAGGTAATTCCGCTGTGTGATCTTCGTCCTCAGGAACTCGAGGCTGCACAACGGCGGTCCATGCCATCCGCCGACGATCGCATCACCGAGGGCAACGAGCTCGTCACGGGTCAGCTCGGCGCTGAGATCGAGGAAGACCCCGACCGGCGAATGCATCGGCAGCTCAAGCCAGTACCCGGCTTCCTCACGCGCGTGGCGGCGTACGGTCGTCCCCTTCCGCGCCACCTTCCTGCCCGGGTCGAAAGTGACCAGGTGCAGATGCTCATCGATGAGTCTGTGCGGCAGTGGCAAACCGAACAGTCGCGCGGCCGTGGCACCCCCTGCGACGATCCCGGGAACGACCATGGTCATCGCCCTGAGCCGAAGGCTCTCCTCCATCCACTTCTCATCGGCCCAGCTCGGAGTCGGGTGCTCGACACATCGCACCTCATCCCGGTGGATGCCCGCCGTGACGGCACTGAAACGCGGATCATACCGCAGATGATGCCGGCTGATCCCCCGTTCCTCGGCCTCACTGGTTCTGAAGAGTGACGGATAGCTGCGTTGCTCGATGAGGAGGTCCATGACCAGTAGGAGAGTCGGATACGCGCCCGACCGCAAGGCACCGGCTTCCACCCTGTGGACGCCGCTGACGTCTCCACAGGGCGCCGACACGCGAGTCCGGAGCCGTCCACAGCTCTTCGACGCACGAGTGACGCCACCTTCCCTTCCCGCCAGAACCGGGCCTTCAGGCAGATTCTTCAGGATTTCCCGGGAGAAGAATGTAGAGATTCCGAGCTGAAACCGACATTCTTCTCCCGCCGAAGCCCAGGCCCCCACCGGAAATGCTTGCTCTACCCACAGGCATCCGCGCTTGAGTGGGCACTCGCACCCTCCGGCAGGAAGGAACAGCCCTACTCCCCCGCCTGCTTCCGCGCGCCGAGTGCCAGTCGGGCGATGTCGCGCAGCACTTCGAGCTCCTCACTGCCGTCGAGCAGCGCCCGCAGTTCGACGGCGGCCCGGCTGAGCAGGGTGCGATAGGCGCCGGCGACGTTGTCCGGCTCCCGGGTCAGTGGGTAGGACACGCAGAGGGCGAACACGATCGCACCGACGGTGAAGGCCACACTCGCCGAGGCGGTCCCGGCCACCCGTGCCTGCTTCGTCGCGTAGAACTCCCCCGGATTCCCCGGCCCGCACAGCGCCAGGGCCGCCGAGCCGCCGTCGACGAGCGGCAGCACCGCCCCGACGCCACGAGAGACACGCAGCTCATGGTCGGCTTCGACATTGCGCACGCACACCCGATCCTCACCGACGCGGACCCACAGCTGCACGGACTCCCCGGTCATCGTCCGCAGATGGTCGAGCACCGAGTTCGTCGTGACGATATTGCGCCGGCCCGGGAAGGGACCCAACCGCAGCAGCCCCGAGGAGTCACGGACGATGAACTTGTGCGCCCGCAGATCGGTCAGCAGCCGGTACGTCGTCGACTTCGAATAGCCGAGGCGGCGGCACACCTTTGCCGCAGTCATCGGCGAGTCCTGGAGGACGGCGAGGATAGCCGCACTGCGGTCGATGACACCGATCTCCGCCGGCGCCTGTTCAGAACTCTTCATCCCCACTCCTCACGACACCGTCACATCGGCGAGCAGCTTCCTGCGGCTCACCCACCACCGGACGATGATGGGTCCGATGATGCCTGCCACCATGAGGATGATGATCGACAGCGACACCGGCCTGGTGACCAAGGGCGCGAACGAACCGCCGGAGATCTGCAGCATGCGCCGGAAATTGTCCTCGAGCAGCGGCACGAGCACAAGTGCGAGGATCGCCGGGGCCAAGGGGATCCCGCCCTTCTCCATGAGGTAGCCGATGACTCCGAAGATGCCGAGCATCATCAGGCCGAACAGGCTGAATTCGATGGCGTAGGCACCGATGACCACGAGCACGAGGATCGCAGAGAAGAGGATCTCCTTGGGCATCTTCAGCAGTTTGACGAAGACTCCGACCAGCGGCAGGTTGAGGATGATGAGCGCGATGTTGCCGATGTACATGCTGGCGATGATCGTCCAGATCAGACCGGTGTCGTCCCGGAAGATCAGCGGCCCGGGCTGCAGACCGTACATCGTGAACACGAAGAGCAGCAGCGCCGTCGTCGCCGAACCCGGGATGCCGAGGCTGAACAGCGGAATCATCGCACCGCCGACACCGGCATTGTTCGCCGCTTCGGGACCGGCCACGCCCTCGATGGCGCCGTGACCGAATTCGTCCTTCCGCTTCGAGATCCGCTTCTCCATGATGTAGGACATGAACGAGGCCAGCGAGGGACCGACGCCGGGCAGGATGCCGATGATGAAACCGAGCACCGAACCGCGGGCCCACGGCCCGGTCGACCGCTGCCAGTCCTGCTTCGTCATCCACTTGTCTTCGCCGAAGCCCTGGATCTCGTCCTTGGCCCCGCGCCCGAGCGCAAGATTCCGGATCGCCTCGGGGATGGCGAAGAGCGCCATCGCGAAGATCGTGAAGTCGATCCCGTCGGAGAGCAGATCGATGCCGAAGGTCTGCCGGGGCAGTCCGGTCTGGAAATCCAGCCCGATGAGGCCGACGGCCAGGCCGATGAAGATCGAGATGAGCGCCTTGGCCCGCGAACCCGCCGACATCGTCGACGCGAGCAGCAGGGCCGTGGCCATGAGCAGGAAGTATTCGGTGGCGCCGAAGACGTTCGCGAGTTTGACGAGCACGGGCGAGAGGAACGTCAGCCCGATGATCGCCAGGGTCCCGGCGAGGAACGACCCGATCGCCGCGGTCGCCAGCGCCGCCTTTCCGCGACCTCGGCGAGCCATCTCGTAGCCTTCGATCGCGGTCACCGCACTGGCGACCTCACCAGGGGTTTTGATGAGGGTCGCGGTGATCGAGCCGCCGTACATCGACCCGTAGTAGATTCCGCACAGCAGAATGAGACCGTGGACCGGTTCCATGCCGAAGGAGACCGGAATGAGGATTGCGATCGCGGAGATCGGTCCGATTCCCGGCAGCACTCCGACGACGGTGCCCAGCAGCACGCCGAGGAGGGCGAAGGCGAGGCTGGCCGGCTCCACCGCCGAGGCGAAGCCGCCTCCCAGATCGATGAGAGTATCCATGTCCGCCCCCTAACCCAGAATCCCGACAGGCAGGTACACGGCCAGTCCGTAGACGAACGCCGCGTAGACCAGGCCCGCGAAGACGACGGAGAAGATGAGATTGCGGATCCACTTATCCGGCGCGTAGATGCTGGTCAGTCCCATGAGGAACGCTGCCGTGGACAGCAGGAAGCCGACGGGGATGAGGACGCCTAAATAGACGAAGAAGAGCGCGAACTGGAACACGACCTTGCGTACCTGCGGCTCCGGCGGAGCATCGAGGACGACCCCGCCGACCGCTTCGTCCGTACCGGCCGTCTCCAGGGACGACTCCCCCGCCGAGGCGGCGCTTCGGTCCGTGTCTCCGCTCACCGAGGCGGTCCCGCCGCCCGCGCCGGGGCCGGGCACGGACCCCGTGCCCGCCTCAGCGGACCCCGCGGACCCGGGCCCCGCCTCGGCGAGGGTGTCCTTCCGGTGCCGGACGACGGCCTGGCCGGCGAGGAAGAGGCCGAGCACGACGAGCCCGATGCCGACGATGGCGGGGAAGGTGCGCGGGGTGACGATGTTCGCGGTCTCCTGGATGGAGAACGTCGCGATGTAGTAGACCGCGCCGATGACGGCGATGGCGCCGCCGGTGACGAGGTCGGTGCGGAAAGCGGTCATTTGCTATTACCCAGGTCGGTTTCCTTCACGCCTTCTTCCACCGTCTTCGCAGCGTCGTCGACGTAGGCCTGAGCCTCGTCTCCGGTGTGGAATTCGGTGGCCCACTGGTTGTTCTTCACCGTCTCCTGCCAGGCGTCTGACTTGCTCACGTCCTCGAGTGCTGTGGCCCAGAAGTCCACGGCCTCCTGCGGCATTTCGGCGGGTCCGTAGACTCCGCGCCAGTTGCCCAAGGTCACGTCATAGCCGGAGTCCTTCGCGGTAGGAACCTCGTCGAAGGGGGCTGCGAGCGGCTTCTGCGCGAAGGTGACGAGCGGTTCGATATCGCCGGATTCGATGACGGAACGGAATTCGCTCATCCCGGCGATCGCGACCTTCGCGTCTCCGTTGAGCATGGCCGTGGTCTGTTCGCCGCCGCCGTCGTAGTTGACGAAGTTGATGTCGGCCGGGTCGATGCCGGCTTCCTTCGCGAACAGCGCGAACGGCAGGGTGTCGTCTCCGGCGGCCGCGACGGTGACCTTCTGCGGGTCGTCCTTGAGGGCTTCGACCAGGGCGTCGAGGTCCTTGAAGTCCCCGTCCTTCGGGGTCACGACCATGAAGTCCTCGACGTAGAGGGTGGCGATGAGGGTTGCGTCCTCGGGGCCGAACTTGCACAGGTTGCGCGCCTTCATCGTCTGGCTGGCCAGGGAGGTGATCGCGATCTGGTCGTCCTTGCCCTTCTCCTGCTGCATCATCGACGTCAGCCAGGAGCAGCCGGTGCCGCCGGGCTTGTTCTGCACGGGCAGCGGAGTGGAGACGATGTCTTCCTTCTGCAGCGCCTCGACGAGAGCGCGGGCCGTGGTGTCCCAGCCGGATCCGGGTTCGGCAGGAGCGGTGACCGAGACCGGCCCCGTCGGATAGTCCCCGCCTTCGCCCGGAGGCTGCGCCTTGTTCCCGCAGGCGGTGGCGACGAGGGCGACCGTGGCGAGCACGGCCCCGATCTTCGCCGCGCGCTTGCGCGTGTTCGTCTGCCCTGCCTTCGCCGAGGCGGCTGTCCGTGTCCGGGTGATCGTCGTTGATCGCATGAGCTGTTCCCCTTGTGTGTTCGGTTCTCGATATTTGGTGGTGTGCTGGTGGTGACTCTGACTGAGCTGTCAGTCCAGACGGTGCTCGTCGGGCTGGGGTCCGTCGGCTGGTGGACCCGTCGGCACTGCCGGACCGTCCCGGTAGTGGCCGTTGTGACGACCGGGTTCGGGCACATCGCTGCGCAGACCCAGCCGAGACCCGTCGAAGGTCAACGGCAGCAGCGGCACTTCGACGCTGGTCCCACTCGGCAGCCCGGTGTGGGCGAGCGCTCCGGAGGCCACGAGGTGCGGATCAGAAGTGAGGTCGGCCGGGGTGTTGACCGGGGCGACGGGCAGGCCGCGGCGCGTGCATTTCTCTTCGATCTCGGCCAGGCTCAGTTGGGAGAGTGCGGCTTGGAGGTCTGTGTGGATGCGGTCGCGTTGGTCGACTCGGCCCTGGTTGGTCAGCATGTCCGGGTCGGCGGCGAGCCCCGTCAGCCCGAATTCGTCGCAGAGGTCGCGCCACTGCCCGTCGGAGACGGCGGCGACGAAGACCTGGTTGTCGGCGGCGTCGCGGAAGATGTCATAGACGGCCCAGGTGGCCTGCCTGGTCGGCATCGGTCGGGGTGGTTCGCCGCTGATCTGGGACTGCGCCATGTGGGTGCCGACGAGGAAGGCGTTGTTCTCGAACAGTGCGGAGTTGATGAGTTTTCCGCGGCCCGTGGTCTCGCGCACCCGCAGTGCCGACTGGATGCCGATGACGCCGAACATTCCGCCCATGATGTCGTTGACGCTGGCTCCGGCGCGCAGCGGCTGCCCCGGCGGGCCGGTCATATAGGCCAGGCCGCCGAGCATCTGCACGACCTCGTCGAGGGCGGCCCGGTTTCCGTAAGGGCCGGCGAGGAACCCTTTGAGGGAGCAGTAGATGAGTCCCGGGTTGCGGGCGGACAGCTCCTCGTATCCGAATCCGATCGATTCCATCTTTCCGACGCGGAAGTTCTCGAGCAGGACATCGGCGGAGTCGACGAGGTCAAGGACGCGGTCACGGTCGGCCGCCTCGGCGATATCGAGTTGGACGCTGTGCTTGTTGCGGTTGAACGCGGGGAACAGCCCGGATCCGGACCCGGGCAGGTAGCGGGTCTTGTCGCCGGCTCCGCGGGGTTCGACCTTGATGACCTCGGCGCCGAGGTCGGCCAGGATCATCCCGCAGCTCGGCCCCATGACCATGTGGGAGAACTCGATGACGCGGATGCCTTCGAGCGGCAGCGGTTCTGCGGTTGAGTCCGCAGGGTTCACGGCGGGGGTGTCGGCGGTCATGTGGGAAGCCATTTCAGACTTTCGCCGAGGCGGCCGCGAACCGGTCGTCGAAGACCGCGGGGGTGGCGGGGATGTCCGACAGGCTCGAGGTCAGGTCGTGGCCGACGGCGGCGATGAGGGGGTCGCGCACCTCGGTGAGCGCTTCGACGTCGACGCCGGTGGCCACGCCTTCGCGGTGGAGGAGGTGGACGAGGTCGTCGGTGCCGATGTTGCCGGCAGCGCCCGGGGCGAAGGGGCAGCCGCCGAGTCCGCCCATGGCCGCATCGAAATTCGCGATCCCCAGATCGAGGGCGGCGATGACGTTGGCCATGCCGAAGTTGTAGGTGTCGTGGAGGTGGAGGTTGACGGGTTTGCCCGGGAAGGCGGCGAGGACCGCCGAGGTGTTGCGGCGGACCAGCGATGGGTTGGCGTTGCCGATGGTGTCGGCCACCCCGATTCCGTGTGCTCCGGCGTCGACGAAGGGGCGGAGGACCTCGACGAGGTGGTCCGCCTCGGTGATGCCGTCGAAGGGGCAGATGAAGCTCACGGCGGTCGTGATGTCGAAGCGAAGTCCCTGGTCACGGGCGAAGACGGCGGCGCCCATGAGGCGGTCGGACGCCTCGGCGATGGAGGCGTCGGAGTTCGCTTTCGAGTGTCCTTCGGAGGCCGAGAGGACGAGTTTGATGTTCTTCGCGCCTGCGTCGACGGCCCGCTGGGCACCCTTGAGGTTGAAGACGAGGGTATAGAACTTCACCCCGTTGTCTTGGTGCGGAGCCAGGCGGCGCAGCAGTTCGTCGGTGTCGGCCATCTGCGGGACCTTCTTCGGATTGACGAAGGAGCCGACCTCGATGTGGTTGAGGCCTGAGCCGATGAGCTTCTCGGCCAGGGCGACCTTGACGTCGGTAGGCACGATCGCCTTTTCGATCTGCAGACCGTCGCGCAGAGTGGTGTCGAGGATGTCAACGGTTGTGGGCCGGACCATGGGACTCCTTCACGCAGGCTCCCGGTGAACGGGAAACGATTCGTCGTCGCGCGACCATGCGCGACTCCACTCTCGTTATATAACGCGCTCAGTCCAGTGGACAGGCTTTGTTCGGCATATGAGAGATCCGGGTGAATTGCCTGAGTTCAGTCCCGTTTATCGGGAAATCCGGTTCTTTGGCCGATACGTCTGGATCGCGTGGCCTGCTTCGAGTTCGCTGCGGTCGACGAGTTCCAGGTCGACGACGTCACTCAGTCCGGCGAAGAGGTAGGGGCCGTGACCGGCGATGCAGGGGTGGACGACGAATTCGAACTCGTCGATGAGGCCGAGTTCGGCGAGCGCGAGCGGCAGCGTCACTCCCCCTGTCGCGAGTCCCGTCACCGACTGTTCTTTAAGCTCGCGGACGGCGGTGGCGAGGTCGCCGCGGATGAGTTCGGAGTTCCAGTCGACGCTGTCCAGGGTGCTCGAGACGACGAATTTGCGGGCCGGATCGATGGCCGCAACGAACGGGTCGAGGTCCGCTTCCGGTATCGTGTCACCCTCCGGTCGGCGCCAGGCGTCTTCCATCATCTGGTAGGTGATTCGGCCGAAGATCAGTCCGTCGGCACGGTTGAGATTGTCTGCGTGATGGCGGTGGAAGTCCTCGCTGATGACTCCCACGCGATGATCGCAGCAGCCGTCGACGGTGACGTTGATCGAGTACCTCAGCTCGGCCATGGCATAAGAATAGACCTGGGAGGTCGCCGCCGGAAGAGGTCTTCGGAGACAGCCGTGGCACGGTCGTGGCGTTCAGTCCTCGGCGCCGTCCTGGTCTGGTTCCGGGGCGGAACCCTGTTCCGACGCCAGCCCCAGCCACGACAGCACTTCCTCGGTGTGTTCGCCCAGATCGGGCCCGAGGTGGTCAATGGCGATCGATTCGCCGCCGATGACGGGGGTGATGCCAGGGAAGGCGACGTCTTCGAGGACTTCTTCGCCGGTGGAGACGTCGAGGTTCTGGATCATGCCGCGGGCGTTGAGCTGCCCGTCGGCGACGAGGTCTTCGGCGGTGTAGATGGGCCCAGCCGGAACGCCCACTTCCTCCAGAGTCTCGACGACGTCCTCGACCGAGCGCTGCGCGCACCACGCGCCGATGGCTTCGTCGAGTTCGTCGCGCCGCTGCCAACGGCCGGCATTCGTCTGCAGTTCGGCATCCTCGGCGAGGTCGGGACGCTCGATCGCCGTCATCAGGCGGGGGAAGATTCCATCCCCGTTCCCGGCAATGACCACGGATTTCCCGCCGGCGCACAGGTAGCCGTTCGACGGCGCGATACCTTCCATCCGACCGCCGGTGCGGGTGCGGACCTCGCCGAACGCGGAGAAGTCGGGGACGAGGGATTCCATCACGGAGAACATCGCCTCGTTGAGCGCGACGTCGACGGTCCGCTCCGACAGCGGGCCCTTGCCTTCGAAGCTGTGCGCGGATCCGACGACCGCCTCGGCGGCTCCGGCGATCTTCTGCCGCTGTCGGTCGAAGAGCATCATCACGGCACCGAACGCCGCCTGCATTCCGGCGATCGAATCGCCGATCGAGATGCCCACGCGCACGGGTGGTCGGTCGGGATCGCCGACGAGTTCGCGGAAGCCCGAATATCCTTCTGCCACGGCGGCGAATCCGGGGCGCGACGACATCGGTCCGGTCTGGCCGAACGCGGAGATGCGCACGAAGACGAGATCGGGGTTGGCCTCTTCGAGCACGTCGGGGCCGAGTCCCCATTTCTCGAGGGTGCCGGGGCGGAAGTTCTCGAGCAGGATGTCGCTGCGGCGGACGAGCTCGAGCACGGCCTCGCGCCCCTCGTCGCTGCGCAGGTCGAGCACGACCGACTTCTTGTTGCGGTTGATCGTGCGGTAGAGCATCGAGGTGGTCCCGGCCTTGAGCCGCCAATTGCGCAGTTCGTCGCCGGTGCCGGGACGTTCGACCTTGATCACCTCGGCACCGAAGTCCGCGAGCATCCGCCCTGCGGTGGGTGCGGCGATGTAGTTGCCGAGTTCGAGGACTCGCACACCGGAAAGGGGAAGTCGGTGCGTGCTCATGACGATGCTCCTAGTCGTGCGTGGGTCGGTTCTCCCATGGTGCCAGGTGTGGGGACCACATTCCCGGATATCCGCATCTTCAGATGATCCCGGGCCCACCTCGCCGAGGCGGTGCTCAGCTGTTCCGCAACGTGACCTACGCGCGTTGACCGATGGATTCGGTCGGAATCTCAGCCTGCGACCGACCGACCCCGGCACGCACGGCTTCGCAGACCGCAACGACGAGGATGTTGACGCCGAGGCCGATGATGCCTTCGCTGATCGCCCACGGCAACGGCAGCCAGAACGTGTAGGCGATGACGACGATCAGCCCCGCCGCGAGACCAGCGATGATCGAGCGAACACTGAGACGACCGCGGAAGAAGAGAGCAGCGGCGATCGCCGGAGCGAGCTGGTCGAGGCCGGAGAACGTCAGCAGCAGGAGGTTCGCTAGCAGGTCGGGCATGACGATGGCCAGCAGCAGCGACAGCCCGGTGGCGACGACGACGATGATCTGAGTCGCAGTGAACTGATGCCGTTCGGATTTGATCCGGAAGACATTGCGTGAAGCCAGGGTCGAGATGCCGATGAGCAGCGCGGCCGAGGGCACCATCGCAGTGGTGATTCCGGCGACGGCGAGGACTCCGATCACCCAATCGGGGAACATCTGTCCGGACAGGTGGAGCAGCGCCGAGTCGGCGTCGGTGTTCCGGCCGAGGATGACGACGGCGACGTAGCCGACGATGAGAGGCAGGACGATGAAGGTGTTGTAGATCGGCAGCCACAGGTAGTTCTGGCGCAGCACGGCGGAGCTGCGGGCTGCGAGGATCGGCGGCCACATGTGCGGGAGAGTCACGAAGGCCACGCCGATGGCGCTGATCGCCATGTTCGAGATGTACCAGGGGATGCCGTATTCCTCTGTGCCGTGGACGCTCAGGAGGTCGGGCATAGTGTCCGCGACGGTGTCGAAGACGTTCGTGAATCCGCCGGTGAAATGAATGGGGATCGAGATGCATACGACGAAGAGCATGACGAGCATGAGCGCGTCTTTGAAGTACGCGGTCGTGGCCACTCCTCGCAGTCCCGACCACAGGACGAAGGCGACGACGAGGATGAAAGCGATGACCATTGACCACTCGCCCGTCGTTCGGTTGCCGGTGACGAGCTGGACGATGAGGCCGAGTCCGGTGATCTGCAGCTGCAGGTAGGGCAGCAGGAAGATGACTCCGCATATGCCGGCGATGACGCCGAGGGTGCGCGAGGAGTGGCTATGTTCGAGGAAGTCTGCCTGTGTCAGGTGTCCGCGTGCTTTGGCCATGCGCCAGATCTTCGGGCCGATGAAGTAGAGGACCAGGTAGCCGAGGGGTACGTAGGGCATCGAGTAGAAGGCTGCGGCGCCTCCCGAGACCACGAGCCCCGCGGTACCGAGGAAGGTGAAGGTGGTGAAGGTTTCGCCGGCCTGAAGCAGCCAGGTCGTGGCCACGCCGAAGCGTCGGCCGCCGACGGTCCACTCGGAGAGGTCGGCATTGGGCTTCTTGCGTCCGATGAAGCCGAGGATCGCGACGAGGACGATTCCGCCGAGGGTGACGATCTCAATAGTGCTCATCTCAGCCCTCCCGACCGTTGTCCGGGCGTGCCTGCACTTCCGGTCGGTCTCCGACTTGGGCCGATTCGAGCCTCTCGGCTTCTTCGAGAGCAAGGTCGTCGAGGTGGCCCTGTCGCTCGAGGTCGGGGCGAGTCTTCTCGATGATCAGGAGGATGCCAGTGACGAGAAGGCTGCCGGGAACACAGGTCCACCACAAGATGGTCGGCAGTCCGAGAAACAGATGCGGGCCATTGAGAATCGGCAGCCACTGGAGGACGAAGGCGGCGATCACCGGGATGAGACAGAGAATCGCCCAGACCGTGACGCGACCTTTCGTCACCCGTCGTGTGTCGGAATCGAGTGTACTCATTGTGCCTCCCGCACTCGTTCGGCCGGTCTGCTCGGCCGGCGGTCCGACCACCATGGTCACGACCACGTCCATCTTCTCTCCACAATCGGTGCTGGCCGGTGACGAAATGCCGGTGACAGCAAAGTCGCGTTGAAAAGCTGCCTTGGCTGAACATCAGCTGCGGCTTGAGTGAACTTCGCGCAACATTCCTTGAACTCTCTTGTCAGCCAGGTTCCGGGTGCCGAAGACTGGCAATCGAGTCGCAGACAGCGATGATTCGTCACCGAATGAGGAGTTGAACATGGAATCGAACGATTTCGCAGGCAACAACGACAGCGGGCAGAACGACTTCGGCAATCAGCAGCAGGGCGGTCCCGAGGGCCAGCAGAGCGGTTTCGGCGATCAGGGCAGCCAGCAGGGTCAGCCGGGTCAGCAGGAACAGAACCAGCAACAGGACGACTTCGGCGGTCAGGGTCAGGGCGGTCAGCCCGACGGTGGCTTCGGCCGCGGCGATGATCGCGGCCAGCAGGAGCAGGGACAGCAGACCGGTGGCTTCGGCGGAGACAACGACCGCGAACCGGGCGGCCAGCCCGGCGGACAGGATGACAGCGGCTTCGGCGGCCAGGAACAGGGTCAGAGTGGTTTCGGCGGCGAGCAGGGCGGCTTCGACGAAAACCGCTGATCTCAGCACCCACCCGATCTGGCGTCACCATTGAGACGCCGATCCACACACAAGCGGCGCACCAGTCATCGGTGCGCCGCTTCGTGCATTCACCCCGTGACGGTCACGACCTGGCAGTGTCGGCCGAGCCCCCTCGAGCTCGAGTTCGACGACGTCGCCGTCGGCCAGATACGGGTATTTGCCCGACAGCGCGACTCCCTGCGGGGTGCCGATGAGGATCACGTCTCCCGGCTCGAAGGCCATCGCCTGGCTGAGCTGGAAGATGATCTCGCCGACGGAGAAGATGAGGTCACTCGTCGACGGAGAAGATGAGGTCACTCCTCGACGAATCCTGGCGAGCTTCGCCATTGACCCAACTGCGCAGCCGCAGGTCACCGGGGTCCACCTCGGCGGCGGGACGGATCCACGGGCCGAGCGGAGAGAACCCGGGCAGGCAACGCAAAATCGATCTCCGAATTACAATGCACTGGACCGTAGAACGGCAAATGTCACCCACACGGGGTGGGGCTCATTTCAACTTCCCAGAAGCCTTCACTTTACCTGCAGAAGCTCCAAAATGATGTCTAGATCGATTTTTGAGTGCTCATAGGAAAGGTCGAAGGCCGCCTGCCTGTCACGGCTTCGTATCGCCTCGAAGATCGCAATATGATCCTCTAGAGCTCGACGCTGCATAGGCTCATGTTGCTCAATACTGCCCCAGATATGCAGGGGAGCACCGAGACTGATCTTGCGGTCGAGATCGCGGATGATGTCGTGGAGCATAGGCTGCTTAGCCGATTCGATAATTGCGTGATGGAATTTGCCGTCGGCTAGTTGAGCTGCACGTGCATCGCCGGTAGCGACAGCATCGTGAAATGAACCTAGCGCCACTGAGATACGCTCGAAGTCCTCGGGCTTCCCACGAAGGGCTGCGGTCTCTGCTGCCAGTGAATAACCGAGGGCTATGGCATCGATCGTTGCCTCGAGTTTCCCCAAGTCTGTTCCAAAGATCCTAACTACGGAATCGCGTAGGGCAATAGGTTGCCCCTGCGCCACGAAGGCCCCTCCGTTCCGCCCGCGACGAGTCTCCAGGAGCCCTTGATCGGTGAGTTCCTTGAGCGCGCTTCGCACAGTGTTTCGCCCGACCGCGAGCGATTCTGCGAGCGCACGTTCACTAGGCAGTCGCGTTCCGGGAAGGAAATCTCCCGCAGCAATCGCAGTCACAAGGCGATCAACAATTGCCGCAACTTTCGGGTTGTCTGGAAGCGGCGAAAATCGATGGCTGGGATCCGACACCACTGTCATTCACCGTCCCTGCTCGATCAACGCCATGTTCCACAGGTTATCAATTCACGAATTGGTATTGACACAGAACCATTTATTTCGCACTGTGGTTCATATCACTTTCAGTTGCGCCCGTTTCAGAACATGTCATTCCATTAGGAGCAGAATTGACCGAGCCCTGGACCGTCACCGAACGAACTATTCCCTTCCGCGCCTACGAAACATGGATACGCATAGCCGAGCCGAACACGCCCCGGCCGGGCGCACTTCCTGTATTCGTCCTCCACGGCGGCCCTGGGATGGCGCACAACTACATGTTGCCTTTCGAACGCCTCGCAGCGGCGGGCCGAACTGTCATCCACTATGATCAGTTGGGCTGCGGAAATAGCACTCACTTGCCCGACTCACCTACAGAGTTCTGGACACCAGAGCTTTTTGTCGAAGAATTTTTCAACCTAGCAGCTTCCATCGGCCTCGACGAATTCCACATCCTGGGCCAGTCATGGGGAGGAATGCTGGCGGCCGAAATTGCCATACGACAACCAACAGCACTTCGCTCAGTGTCGATTCTCAACTCGCCGGCCTCCATGGCGCTCTGGGCACAGGCGGCTGCCAAGCTGAGATCCGAACTACCTACCGGCATGAACGAAACTATGAGTAAGTACGAAGCCGCGGGTAAAACCAACGATGCCGAGTATCTCAGTTGCGTCGACGAGTTCTACAGGCGGCATGTCTGTCGAGTCGAGCCAACCCCTATGGAGTTCGTTGAGAGCACCGAACAAATGGAGGCTGAACCCACCGTCTATCACACGATGAACGGACCCAATGAGTTTCACGTCATCGGCTCGCTGAAGGACTGGTCAATCGTTGAGGAACTTCCTAAGGTCAACCAGCCCACTCTCGTCCTGGCTGGCGAATACGACGAGGCCACCCCTGCAACCTGGACACCTTTCGTCAACAAGATCCCAGACGTCCGGTCAGTCGTGATAGACGGCGCGAGCCACTGTGCGCACCTCGAACAACCTGGGGTCGTTCTTGGCGTCGTCAACGACTTTCTCGCGGATCACGACAGCTGATTCAGTATGTTTCGCCCGTTACTATTTCGCGTCTAAGGACTCACCATGAGCAGCTCAATGCAAAACTCAGTCGAATCGTTCGGCTACAAACAAGAACTGAAGCGTTCAATCTCGACTGTCGACCTCATCATCTACGGCTTGATCTTCATGGTCCCGATTGCCCCCTGGGCAATCTTCGGCACCGTCTACAACGAGTCGAAGGGCATGGTCCCGCTCGTCTACACAATCGGCCTAATAGCCATGATCTTCACAGCGTTGTCGTATTCACAGATGTCCCGTCGCGTTCCCCTCGCTGGTTCGGTGTTTTCCTATGTGGGAGCTGGCATACACCCGAACCTCGGGTTTTTCGCCGGGTGGCTCATGCTACTCGACTACCTGCTTGTACCGACGCTCCTCTATGTTTTCGCGGCTGAATCGATGATCGGCATCTTCCCAGGCACAGAAAGATGGGTGTGGGCTCTTGTCTTCGTCGCCATTAACACTGTCGTAAACCTCGCTGGGGTAAATTCCATCAAACTGATGAACCGCGTGTTCCTCGTCATGGAGCTATTCTTCGTCGTCACCTTCGTGATCATCGCTGTGAAAACACTCAACGGGGGAACTCTGCCAGCCGCCGAATGGTCAACAACTCCGATTTGGAGTTCAGCCGAAGTCACGGCTCCCCTCATCGCGGCCGCACTTAGTATCGCCGTGCTCAGCTTTCTCGGCTTTGACGGAATCGCGACAATGGCTGAGGAATCGACTGGCGGACATCGTTCAGCGGGGCGCGCAATGATCACATCTCTCATCGTCGTCGCAATCCTGTTCATTGGGCAGACTTGGCTCGCTAGCATGTTGGCTGGCAACACCGGTGCATTCCCAGACGACAAAGCGGGCAATGCCTTCTTCGATATCGTCGCAGCTGCCTCAAGCACTGGCTGGGCAAAGGCCTTCCTTGTCTGCAATGTTCTCGCGGTTGGAATCGCGAACGCCATGGCAGCTCAGGCAGCAACTTCGCGTCTTCTGTTCTCCATGAGTCGTGACGGTAAGCTTCCCGCATTTCTCAAACAGATCAACACCAAGCAGGTGCCACGGAACGCAATCCTCGTCGTCTCTGGCTTGAGCGCGGTCCTTGTCATCTTCTTCGTCGGCCAAATTGGGCTGATCTCTTCAATGGTCAATTTCGGCGCGCTGTCCGGCTTCCTACTTCTCCACCTAAGCGTCATCTGGGCCTATGCTGTCCGTGATGGCTCGAGGAACTGGCTGAGCCACGTTGTGCTCCCGGCAATAGGTTTTCTGATTATCGGTTATGTCCTTGTCAACAGCGATGTCCTTGCCAAGCTAGGAGGGCTCAGTTGGCTCCTGGTCGGCATAGTCGTATTTATCATCTATCGAAAGAAGGGTGCCGGGATCTCCGCACATGAATCCGAGGAGTCCGTACGAAAGGCAGGCCAATAATGCCTGATCACTTCATCAGCAACACCCATAGCAGCGGAGCATTCGCGGCAGGAGCCGAACCCGTGCTGAGGATCGCACCTGGAAGCGGCGAGACTATCGGTTTCGAAACCGACGATACCGTGTACGCTCAGCTGCACGAGCACGGCGACCTTGAGAAGGTAACCGCTCAAATCAACCCGATCACTGGGCCAGTGTTCATCGAAAATGCCGAACCTGGCGACACGCTTGCAGTCACGATCCACGACATCAAGCTCCTTGACCACGGCTGGTCCGTCTATCTGCCCGGCACTGGCGCACTGGCAGGCAAAATGGGTAATCAGGCTTTTTCCCGCCAGATCCCAATCCGGTCTGGCGAGGTGGTTCTTACTGAGCACTTGTCTGTACCCACACAGCCAATGATCGGTTGCATCGGAACTGCACCTGCGAGTGGAACCGGGTCAACGATCATGCCAACCTATTCATTTGGCGGAAATATGGACCTCACAGACGCTAAACCAGGAGCGGTTGTCTACCTCCCGGTCGAAGTTCCGGGCGCCTTGCTGTCAATCGGCGATATCCATGCGATCATGGCGAGAGGCGAGTCATCTTTCGTCGCTATCGAAGCGCAAGGGACCGCTATAGTCTCCGTCGATATCGTGAAGAGCAGCCCCTCTCAGAAGACCAACCACACCCAAACAGCCGGACACCAACGAATTCGCGCCCCACGAATCGAGACCGCCGAAGAGTGGATCTTCGTCGGACTGGGCGACCCAGTGCAGGAATCGATCAATCGCGGGTATGAAGACATGTTTGATTTCCTTGTCCGCGATCATGGTTGGTCCCCCTCTGATGCTTATGTTGTCATGAGCGCAGTAGCCCACTCGGAATTGGGTGGACCTACGGGCTCAACTGCCCCCGACCCACTTCACTCAATGACGGCCGTTGGCGCAGTAACCGTTCATCGTCTGCCAAAATCCGTGCTGCAAAACGATTGACCCCACGGGACCCATAAGCGCACAACCGTGTTTCGCTTAGCCACGCCACGAGCGGCGCACCACCTCGGTGCGCCGCTCGTCGCACTCACCATCCACGTCTGCAGGCGATACGACAACTCAGTCGGTGACGGTGACGACCTGGCGGTGCCGGCCCAGCCCCTCGAGCTCGAGCTCGACGATGTCCCCGTCGGCCAGATACGGGTATTTGCCCGACAGCGCGACACCCTGCGGGGTGCCGGTGAGGATCACGTCTCCCGGCTCGAAGGCCATCGCCTGGCTGAGCTGGAAGATGATCTCGCCGACGGAGAAGATGAGGTCACTCGTCGACGAATCCTGGCGAGCTTCGCCATTGACCCAACTGCGCAGCCGCAGGTCACCGGGGTCCACCTCGGCGGCGGGGCGGATCCACGGGCCGAGCGGTGTGAACCCGGGCAGGTTCTTCCCCTTCGACCACTGGCCTCCGGACTCCTCGATCTGCAGGCGACGTTCGGACAGGTCGTTGCCGAGCACGTACCCGGCGACGTGGTTGAGTCCTTCCCTCGCCGATACGGCCCTGAAGGTCCGTGATCCGATGACCACTCCGAGTTCGACCTCCCAATCGGCTTTCGTCGCATCCGGCGGCAGTTCGATCGGGTCGGTGGGCCCTGCGATGGTCGAGGGCATCTTGAAGAAGATGACGGGGCGCTCGGGAGGTTCGGCTCCGGCCTCACGAGCATGCGCGGCATAGTTCATGCCCACGCACACGATGGCAGAAGGCCTGGTCAGCGGCGCACCGATGCGCATCTCATCGGCACCGTCGAGTGGCTTAAGCTCTCCAGCGGCGAGCGCCTTTCGGACGTGTTCGATGCCGTCGGCGGCAAAGAAGTTCGGGTCGATGTCATCGGTCAGCGGGCGGAGGTCGAAGCAGACTCCGTCGTGGCGGACTGCCGGAACCTCGTGTCCGATCGGTCCCAGTCGCAGCAGTTCCATGCGGTTCCTCTCTACTAGCTCTAGGCCACGTCGTTGTGACCTGCAGCCAGGCTAGCGAGACAAACGGCGCTAATTTGGAACTGTTCAAGTATTGGACATCTGCGCTGAATGCCCGACCCACACGCTCACACGATTTCCTGCCATATCCGCGCCTCATTGGACGACCTGTAATCCCAATGCCCATAGCAGAGTCACCTCAAACGCCAGACTGGAGTCGGTCAATTGAGAGACGAACTTCCTGTCGGCCGACGCACAATCATCCCTGCTCGCCCATCGACGAGACTATACGCGCGATTCATTACTTGAACCGGCAAACGGCACCGAGGGTGCAAAGAGGGCCCAACACCGTCGAGCTGGACCCTCAGTCGAATACTGCATTAATAGCCAGGTTTCAGAATGCCACCTGGTCAGCGCCCTTAAGACCGAGCATTGCTCGAGCTTCATCGGGAGTCGCAACTTCCATTCCCAATTCTTCGACAATGGAGCGCATCTTTGTCACCTGCGCCGC
Source organism: Brevibacterium sp. VCM10 (assembly GCF_000583215.1). Classification (NCBI taxonomy): domain Bacteria; kingdom Bacillati; phylum Actinomycetota; class Actinomycetes; order Micrococcales; family Brevibacteriaceae; genus Brevibacterium; species Brevibacterium sp. VCM10. Next base: position 67,674 of record NZ_JAJB01000018.1, on the reverse strand, counting down.
GTTCGACTTAGCAAGTTTGCCGGGACCAATCCACAGTGAGTCTTCAAGGCCCACACGGATATGTGACCCCATCGTCGCACCCATAGTTGCCAGCGGCTGCTGGTTCTTTCCTGCCCCAAGAATCGACCATTGATAGTCGTCAAGAAGACGATCAGCCGTACGGTACATATGCATAAGATCTTCCGGATGCCCCCCGATACCACCGAGCAACCCGAACACTGACTGCACGAAGAGCGGGCCCTTCGCCAAGCCTCTTCCCTGGAAGTGCGCAAGATTGTATAGATGCGAAATGTCATAGCACTCGAACTCGAAACGAGTTCCATTCGAGTTTCCGATTTCCAGAATCCGCTCAATGTCGGCAAACGTATTCTTGAACACCAGATCCCTCGAATTCTCGAGATGCTCGCGCTCCCAGTCGTTCTGGAACGATGGATACTTGTCCAACATCGGAAATAGCCCGAAGTTCATCGAACCCATGTTGAGGCTGGCAAGTTCCGGCTTGAACGTTGAGACTGGCTGCATTCTCTCTTCAACGCTCATATGCGGCGAGCCGCCGGTGGTGATGTTGACGACCGCATCGGTGTTGCTCGACACCTTCTGCAGAACTGGTTCGAAGTGCTCCGGCTCCTGCGATGGTCGCCCGTCCTTAGGGTCACGCGTATGCAAGTGCAGAATCGCGGCTCCAGCTTCAGCTGCTCCGATTGCCGCATCTGCGATCTCATCTTGAGAGATGGGAAGATGAGGCGACATCGTGGGCGTATGGATTGCCCCCGTAACCGCCGATGTGATGATGACTTTTCGCGCCTGTGCCATTTGTGTCTTCCTTAGGTCTCAGTACAGCTTCTCAGTATTTCCATCCACGGCCATGGCCTGACCGTTGACATGCGATGCCATGTCAGAAGCCAGGAATACAGCCATGTCTCCGATATCGCGGGCTTTCGCGAGTTTGTTCAATGAAGACTGGCCCGTGTACAGCCCAGTGACTTCGTCGACACTCTTGCCCAACATTTCCGCTTTGGACTCAATGACTGCTTCGATTCGTGGACCACCTACGGCGCCAGGGCAGATTGCATTGCACCGGATGTTCTCGCTGCCAAGCTCGATAGCCAAGGTCTTTGTTAGCCCGACCACCGCCCACTTTGATGCCGAATAAGGACTGCGTCCTGCCATTCCTAGCCTTCCGGCGGCAGAAGACAGGTTGACAATCGACGCTTTCTCGCTTGTTCTGAGTAACGGGAGGAAGTGCTTGACGCAGTAGAACTGGCTGTGGATGTTGACGTCAAATGTCGACAACCAGGCCTGCGAATCAAGGTTCTCTATAGCGCCGGTAGGTCCTGCAATTCCTGCATTATTGACCAGCACATCGAGAGTTTCCCATGATTCTTTGACTTCTACTGCCAGAGACATGACCTGGCTTTCATCGGCCGCGTTGGAGACGGTCGCTCGAAGTCCCTGCCTGCGTGCTGACTCCACTGCGGCCTCCGCGATGTCAGTCACCCAAACCTCAGCGCCGACGTCGACGAATCGTTGTGCGATCGCACGTCCGATTCCAGCCGCACCCGCCGTGATGAGGACACGTGTTCCTTCTAGCCCAAGCATGTTCATTCTTCTGTCTTTCCTTTCATTTTCCCGACGGCACGGGTTGCTGAATCGCGGATTCTTGCCCCTGTTTGAGGAACGGAATCAGGAATGCTCCGATTGCGCAGACGCCGACGATAAGCCACAGTCCTGAGACTCCGGAGCCTGTGAGATCTTCCATGAAGCCCATAATGTAAGGACCGAGGAATCCGCCGAAGAGGCCGACTGTATTGACGAGAGCGAGTCCCGCTGCCAGCCCAACTCCCGAGAGCCTTGTCGCCGGGTATGTGAAGAGAATGGGCTGGAGCGCGAAAAAGTTGAACGCTGCCAGGCAGAACCCAATGAGGCCAACCACCGGACCACCAAGCGCACCGATGATGAAGCCGACGATGATGCCGATCATGGAACCAAGTGCGATCTTCTTCGACATGCTCGCAGTCTTTGCCAAGCGAGGTAGGAGCAGTGCACCAATGGCTGAGAACACCCACGGGATCGCAGTCAGCAAACCGATCTCCACCGAGCCCATTTGACTCCAACTACCGATGATCGATGGCAGAAAGAAGTTGAGGGCATAGACGGCAAGCTGATGGCCGAAATAGACGCCGACTACGAGTAGGATCTGCGGGTCGCGCACAATGTCGACTAGTCGGTAGTTGGATGCCCCAGACGCACCGGCTTGTTCTTCCTCCTCGATAGTGGCTTCAAGCCATGCGGCCTCTTCGGTGCTGAGGAACTTAGCTTGCCGTGGACCATCGGGTAAGTACTTCCAAACGAGAATTGCCAAGAAGCACGCTGGAACTCCTTCGATGAGGAACATCCACTGCCAACCGTGCATGCCAAGGAAGCCATCCATCGTCAGCAATATGCCCCCAATGGGTGCTCCGATGATGTTTGCAATAGAGACGCCAAGGAGGAACATACCGTTGGCTTTTGCTCTATGCTTCACCGTGAACCACTTGGTCAGGTAGTACATGACGCCCGGAAACAGACCGGCTTCGGCGATCCCAAGCAGCATACGCAGAATGTAGAACGACCACTCACCCTGCACGAACATCATTGCGGCAGAGATCAGACCCCAGCTGATCATGATGCGCATGATCCACCACCGAGCACCGACCTTATGCATGATCATGTTCGATGGAATCTCGCATAGCGCATAAGTGAGGAAGAACAGGCCCGCTCCAACACCGTACGCAGTGGCGGAGATCCCCAGATCGATCTCTAGCCGTTCCTTAGCCATCCCGATATTGCTTCGGTCCAGGAAAGCCAGAATGTAGGCTGCGATGAGCAGCGGCATCAACCGGGTGAAGATCACCCGATTGAGCACTTCAGGCGACCGCAGTGTCGCTGATTTTGACATAATCATCCTTACTCTCGAGGGCTGGGCGATTCGTCTGCAGTGCAGTCGACCGACTCATTCCCTGTGTGTACTCAGTGCGTTGAATGTTTCGGGATTGCATCCGCAGCTGGTCCCTATGTGGATGTGGTGTTGGCAGATAACCTCACGTACCCGAGTCCCAGGGTCTCCAATGTGGTCCAGCAGAACTGCGAACGCTTGTTTTGCCATTTCCACTACCGGTTGAACAATCGTCGTCATCCCCATCAGCGGGGAACGAGAACGCGCAAGACCGTCGCTGCCGACTACAACCAGTTCCTCAGGAATGCTGATCCCGTTGACAACAGAATGTTCAATGATCCCCAACGCCACTTCGTCGGAACCGCAGACAATAGCTTCGGGCCGATTCTTCGAATCACCGAGGAGTTCCTCCGCAGCAATTCTTCCTCCGTTGCGGTGCAGACGCGTGCTCACTTTCCATGCACCCGGGATAGTGATGCCGTGCTCAGAAGCAGTTTCAATGAAAGCTCGCTCCCTATCTGCAGAAGCGGTCGAGAATCGAGGGCCGATCACAGTTGCAATCTTGGTGACGCCGTGACCGAGGACATGCGTCATCAGTTCACTCGCCGCAAGTCCGTCATCGATGCCGATGAAGCTTGCGTCGGCATGTTCGACCCGGCGTGAGAGATTGACGACCGGTATGCGGGCGCTGTGCAATGTTCCGTATGAACGAGCGTCCAGTCGCATTCCTCCCGTCGAAATGACACCATCGACGTTCCGTGCGGACATAGTTGAAGCGACGTGTGCCAGCCGTTCCGGGTCATCTCCCGTAGTCGATACGAAGACGTCAAAGCCTTCCTCGTCGGCAGCTTCAATGATGGCCTGAGCCCAATGCATGTGCATGTAATTGACCATTGACGGGACAATCAATCCGATCACCCGGGTCAGAGATCGATTGTGCTTCGCGGAAGTCAGAGGTGACCGATAGCCGAGTTCATTGGCCGTGTCGATGACCTGTCGTCTTACTGCTGAGGAGACACCGGACTTCCCATTGAAGACGTAACTGACAGTTGCAGTCGATACACCGCAAGCACGCGCCACTTGAGCAGCGGAGACGCGAGAGCGAGACGCGGCATCTCGCGGCTCCTTTTGCATCGTTGACACCTTTACCCTCCACGCCCCTGTGCAGATCGAATACTGCAATTGGACGCCCGAGCCTCAATGTTAAGCAACGTTAAGTAATTCGAAGAATCCAGGTTGTGATCTAGGAAAAGCTACACAGCCGATTACCCTCTCGCCCGTATGCTACGGTGCGCAAGCCTGGTCAAACGCCCAACTTACTGGGCTGTTTCACAAAGGCCTGAACGAGTGCCCCCAACAGCGCAAACCCTGCCATCGTCAGGAAGCAATAGACGTACCCCGAGGATGCTTCCCAGCCGCCGCCCATCGTGACGAGTCGGCCGATAAGGACAGGGGCAATTCCTCCACCGATGAACATTGCAGTCGTAATGACACCGTTGGCTGTCGATGTACCCCCGTCTGGAGCAGAGTCTGACGCTGCCGCGTAATAGATGGGCCAGACAGCATTTGCAACCAATCCGAAGACCAGTTGGACGATCACTACCAGAAGAGACGTCGTTGCAAAATACAAGGCCGCAACGCTCACCGCCATCCAGACACCGCAGATGATGATGGTCGGCCTCCGACCAATTCTGTCGGACAGAGTTGGCCAGATGATTTGTCCGAAGATTCCAGTCAGAGCGAACACGACGCTGAGCCCAGCCGACTCAGCCAGAGAGAGTCCGACGATATTATAGAGGTAGGGAGGAAGCACGGTGTTCACACCCATGTAGACGATCTGAGTAAGCAGAGTAGTGACTGCGGTAACTGTGATAGCTGGAGTCGTCACTGTCCTTTTCAAAAGGCCCTTGGCGTGGCCTTGCAGGTTTTCAATTGCGTCTGGCCTAGTCAGTCCCTTGGCATCGAAGTCTTTGTATAGCGTGACTATCTTGTCCCGCGTAGAGTACTTCGCCCAAAAGAGCATCACCGGGACAGCAACGATAATGGCAAGAAAGAATGCATACGACCAGCCTTCAGGCCCGAACCAGCTGAGCACCGCCGCCGCCATTATGCCTGACAACAACGACCCGATCGGGTACCCGGTGTGGTGTGCGCCAAGAGCAAATCCGCGTCTTTCCTTCGGCCACCACTCAGCGGTATTGCTTACCCCCACCGGTTCACCCCAACCTGCCCCGAGGTTGACGCCAAATCTAAGCGCAAAGAACAAGACAATATTGTGGCTGATGAATTTGAGCCCAGAGACGAAAGACAGGACTGCCATACCGATCACGAGTGGCACCTGGAATTTGGCGCGCTTCTCACCACCGCCATATTTATCGCTCATTGCAGAGCCTGGGATCGGCATAACTGCCAATGAGAGCATTATGAGTGCGGCGATGACTCCCCATGCATCGGGAGAGAGGTCAAAAGACTTCGAGATCGAGGGCCCAAGGCGCAAGATGATCTCTCGGTCGTAGGCATTGATGACCCAGATCAACCAGCAGACAAGGAGCGACACCCATGAGTACCGGTGAATGGAGCCGAGAGATTTGAGGATCGTTGAGTTCATTTGCTGACCCTCACTTCCCGTACCTGGGTTCGGGAATTCCATTGACTCCGAGGCCGGTCACAGCAAAGAGCGAACCTCTCATCTGACTGTCGTCAGGGAAACGTGGCAAGGGCGGTTTTGCCATCGATGTGACAAACAAGGTGTCCAAATCAGGACCGCCGAAATTGAGACTAGTCGCTTTGAGGACTGGCATCTCGAGAACCCGGTCCACCTGCCCATCCGGGGCATAGCGAACAATGCTCCCGCTGTAGACCAGCGCCTGCCAAAGGTACCCTTCAGAATCGACCGTGGCACCATCTGCGGCGCCACCGGCACTAGTATCAACCGTCGTAAAAGTCCTCCGCTCAGATACTTTTCCCGTCTGCACGTCATAGCTGTAGGCCCAGATCTCACCTGTCCATGTGTCTGAGAAATAGAGAGTTGAGCCATCCGGGCTGAAACATGGGCCGTTCGAACAGATGATTCCTGTGTCGAGGACAGAGATCTGACCATCGACGCCATACGAGTACAACTTACCGGAAGCCTCTTCTTCCAAAGTGTCCATCGAACCGAATACAAATCGCCCCTGGCGATCTACTTTGCCGTCGTTCAGGCGATTCCTTGGGCGGTCAGGCTCTGGATTGACTAATAGTTCTTTTGCTCCGCTTCGCATGTCGATGCGATAGAGCCCACTTTTCAACGCAGCAAGAAAATAGGTGTTGTCTGCACCTACTGCTATGGATCCAACAGGCTCACCGACTTCCCAACACCGCAGTTCGCGGCCATCAACGGTGGAACGAAAAATTCTCCCATCGGCGCTGTCGATCCAATGTAGGCGCTGCGAATCAGCGTCCCAAAGTGGACCTTCACCCAACGTCGTCTTGATGTCCAAAAGCACTTCAATATTTGCTGCCATACTGGTTCGCTCCCTATGCTCATGTCCAGAACGCATGAAGCGTGACGCTCGTATCTGCTGTGATCGGCACATTGAAATTCGCTTCATTGCGGCGTGAGGCACTCCAATTAGAGAATGATCAGCCAGCATTAAGCAACATTAAGCAGAGGGCACGAAATCCCTCGAATGCTACTAGCTCTGCACCGACACATTTGAAGCTTCAGCCAGCTTGGGCAAGTACGCCATTAGTTGCAACCAGCTCGGATCCTCCGCTCAGTCGACGCGACAGCCAGAACCCCGAGTCTCCTGGTTCAACCCACCCCGTAACCAGCGAACGATATGTTCTTTCGCACTCCGCTTTGCTCGCTCCATCGCACCTCGCACCAAGGGGCTTCACACCGCGTCTTCACACGGTCTGCTGGCGGATGTAATCGGCCTTCGCACGGCGGGGCACGACGACGATCGGCACCGGAGAGTTCTGCAGGATCCGCATCGCATGGCTGCCCAGCGACACTCGCTTGAGCGCACCCAACCCGGAGGACCCGAGCATCATCACTTCCGGGTGCTTCCACTCGACAGCCCTGAGGGCCGCGGCCCAATCGGCGCCGGTTCCCACGACGACGTCCGTCTCACCAGGTTTGATGTGCAGCTGCTCGATCGAGCACAGGATCTTGTCCGTGTCGCGCTGGACGGTCTTCGTCCATTCGTCGATGACGCGCGACTCCATATCGAAGGGGACGTTCGCGGACGCGACGACTCGGGAACGCGGGGCGAACGAGGCGATGCGGAACGGCACGTCCGACTCCGCCGAGACCATCGCGGCGCCGAGAATGAGATCCGCCGAGGTGGACGACCCGGAATACGCGGCCGTGATCCGCTCCAGACGCGCGCCCTCCGACGCTTGGAATCCGGCCGGAGCCAGAGCCACCGGCAGCCTGGCGCTGTGCAGCAGACCGTTCGACACCGATCCGAGCGCGATCTTGCCCGGCTTTCCCTCCGACGAGGGGCCGACGACAAGGCGATAGGCATCGGTCTTCTCGCACATCTCGAGCAGTCCGCGCCGTGACGACCGCGCGGAGTGGAGGACGCATTCGGACTCAAGATCGCTGGGAATGAGCGCACGAGCTTCGTCGAGGGCCGCCTCGGCGACGGTGCGGAATCTCTTCTCGTACTGGCTCTCGAAGTGCACGGGTGCCATCGGGAACGCGGCGGAGTCGACGGCTGTCGCGACGATCCGGCGCCGATAGGTGCGGGCGAGGACGATACCCAGCTCGACTGCGGCGCGGTTGTCCTGACCTGGGGCGAGACCGACGACGATGCTCATTTGGCTCCTCCTGTGGAGTCCGTTCCGGCGGATTCGGGATTGGTGTGCCCCTCCTCGGCGAGCTGATTGCCGAGGACGGAGGACTTGCGGCCGAAGATGAAGTACAGGCCCAGGATGAAGGCGGTCCAGATGATGAAGACGACGATCGTGATGATCTGCAGGCTCGAGATGATCCAGAAGCAGCCGACGATCGAGAGCACCGGCAGGACGGGATAGAACGGGACCTTGAATCCGCGTTCGAGGTCCGGTTCGCGCACGCGGAGGATGATCACGGCCAGGGACACGACGACGAAGGCGACGAGGGTGCCGATCGAGGTCATCTCGGCGAGGAAGTTGAGCGGGATGAAGCCGGCGAGGATCGCGATGACGACGGTGACGACGATCGTGCCCTTGACCGGGGTGAGTGTGCGGGGATTGACGTCGCGGAAGAGCTTGGGCATCATGCCGTCGCCGGCCATCGTGAACAGGATTCGGGACTGGCCGTAGATGGAGACCAGGGTGACGGAGAAGATCGAGATCACCGCACCGGCGGCGACGATCGTGCCGGGCCACTGCGAGCCGACGATGTTCTCGAGGATTGCGGACAGGCCAGCGGTCTGCCCCTCGAATTCCTCCCAGGGCTGGGCAGACAGCGCGGCGACGGCGACGAGGACGTAGACGGAGGTGACGATGATGAGGGCAGCGATGAGGGCTCTGGGCATCGTCTTCTTCGGGTTCTTCGTCTCATCGCCGGCGGTGGCGACGGCGTCCATGCCGACATAGCTGAAGAAGATCAGGCCCGATCCGGCGACGACTCCGGAGATGCCGAAGGGAGCGAAGTCGGCGAAGTTGTTCGAGTCCCAGCCGGTGACGCCGACGCAGATGAAGAAGATGAGGACGCCGACCTTGAGACAGACCATGATCGCGTTGACGACAATGGACTCGCCGGTGCCGCGGACCAGCAGGAAGCAGCACATCGCGAGCAGCAGGATCGCCGGAAGGTTGACGATTCCGCCTTCCTCGGGAGCGTAGGCCAGGGCGTGCGGGATCTCGAAACCGAAGAGGTTGAACAGCAGCTGGTTGACGTACTGCGACCAGCCGACCGCGACGGCAGCTCCCGCGACGCCGTATTCGAGGAGGAGGCAGGCGGCCACACCCATCGCCGGCAGCTCACCGAGGGTCGCATACGCATAGGAATAGGAGGACCCGGACACAGGGACGGAGCCGGCGAGCTCGGCGTAGCAGATGACCGCGAGCCCGGCGACGACACCGGCAATGACGAATGACCAGATCACTGCCGGTCCTGCCACCGGAACGGATTCGGAGAGGATGAAGAAGATTCCGGTGCCGATGGTCGAGCCGACGCCGACCATCGTCAGTGAGAACAGCCCGATGGTGCGCTTGAGATCGGTTTCGACATCTTCCTTCTGCCGCGGAACCGGTTTGATCCGGAACAGCTGCTGTCGCAGTGTGGGCATGGTCAACTCCTGACATCATTGTCGGTTCGGTTCACCTCGTCGCTTCGACTGTACTTCAGGTTCGCAGCTCCGGCGGCGTCGACAAGGTGAAATCGTGGGCAGGGGCGGTTGGGCCCGCAGACCTGCGGTTTGTGCGGATCATGCTGCTCGCGACTCCCTCCCCGCATTTGCTACCCGACGGCGGCTGAGCAACCTGGCGCGAGGTTGCTGGCCCGCCGTCGGGTAGTCCTGAAGCGAAGCGGACGAGCCATCCGAACTTTATTCAACCAAACAGTTGACTACCATGCGCAGCCAGGTCTACGCTTCTAATCAACCGAAAGGTTGAATATCAGTTTCGATTGCGCTGCACGGGAGGCTCACGTGGCCGATCAATTGTCCAAGGTCTTCGCCGCCCTGGCCGATCCGACGAGACGGGACATGGTGGCCAGGCTCAGCGTCGCCGATGCGACGGTGAACGAACTCGCCGAACCCTATGAGGTGAGCGTGCAGGCCGTATCGAAACATCTCAAGGTGCTCGAGGACTCCGGACTGGTCTCCCGCACCCGTGACGCCCAACGCAGACCGGTCCACCTCGAAGACAATGTGTTCGATCTGATGACGAAATGGATCGAAAGATACAAGCAGCAGGCAGAGGAACGCTACCAGCGCCTCGACGCCGTCCTCGAAGCGATGAACGCGGACGAGGCAACGGACGATTCGGACCTGAGCGCCGCCTCGGCGAAGGGATCCGGTGACTCAGCACCGTACTCAACCGACAGAAAATCACGCAAAGGAGCATGACATGACCACCACAGACACCGCAGCCGATTATTCGACTCTCAAGCTCGACGTCCCCGAGGGCGTGCAGACCGTGTCGATCACCCGCGACTTCGCCGCCACGCCGGACAAGGTGTTCCGGGCCCACATCGATCCCGAGCTCTTCGTCAAGTGGTGCGGTCCGGACTCGATCACGAACACGATCCGCGAATGGAATGCCACGACCGGCGGGAACTGGAGCTACGTCTCGACCGATGATCGCGGCGCGTACGCGTTCTTCGGTTCGTTCCACGAGGTACGGGAGAACGAGCGCATCGTCCAGACCTTCACCTTCGAAGGTTTTCCGGACGCGGTCAACCTCGAGATCCTCACGCTCACCGACCTCGGCGACGGACGGACCAGGCTGACGTCGACCTCGATCTTCGACTCGGTCGAATCCCGCGACGGTATGGTCGCCTCGGGCATGGAGCACGGCATCGTCGAGGGCTACAACAAACTCGACCGCCTCCTCGCCTAATTGCTACGTGACGGCGGCGCAGCAACCTGGCGCGAGGTTGCTCAGCCGCCGTCGGGTAGTTCTAGCGGGAGTGATCGGACATCGTGGCGAAGTAGGAATCGCGGCTGCGGCGCACGTGCCGGGCCATGGCCTCGGCGGTCCGGTCGACCTGTCCGGCGTCGATGGCGGCGATGATCTCGCGATGCTCCGGCCACGCCTGCGGCCCCCGGCGCATGAGGTTGAGCGAGTACAGCCACTCGATCTTGCCCGAGATCTGACGCAGCAGGCTGACGAACGACAGACTCCCACTGAGCTCAGCGATCGCGAAATGGAATCGCATGTTCAGCACCGCGAGATCCTCAAATCGCTCCTGATCGATGACGGCGTCACCGGCCTCGAGGATCTCATTGATCTCTGCGCGGATCTCCGACCACCGCACATCGTGCTCGCCGCTGGCGCTGAGCCCGGCCGCCCGGCGGGCGGCGCGTTTCGCCGTCGCCGATTCGAGCACGATGCGGATCTCGAACAGGTCCTCGGCATCGTCGGCCGGCGAGGGCGCGACGACCGAGCCACTGTATTTCCGCGACTCGACGAGCCCGTCGGCCTCGAGCGCACGCAGCGCCTCCCGGATCGGAATCCGCGAGACCTCGTATCGTTCGGCCAGGGCGACCTCCCGCAGCTTGGCCCCGGGCACCAGCCTGCCCTTGATGATGTCGGTGCGGATCTTCGCGGCGACATCCAATTGCGCATCGTGTGCATCAGCCATGGTCACCGGCCCGCTGCATAACCCTGCGCCCCACGCGGATTCGCTCCGGCGCTCAGCCGCCCGGTCGCCGGATCCCGGGTCACGCACGACAGCCGCCCGAGCTCCCACTCCCCCGCCCTGGTCACGTCGTGACCGCGGGCAATGAGTCCGTTGATGACATCCTCGCCGAGGCGGTCCTCGACGACCGCTCCGCCCGGAACCCAGGTGCGCGGCCAGAACGACCCCGCCAACGATGTCGTGTGCAGAGCGGGGGCATCGATGGCCTCCTGCGCGTCGTACCCGCCGACGAGCATGCGCAGGATGAGCAGCAGCTGCCACTGTTCCTGCTGATCACCGCCGGGTGAGCCGAGAGCGATGACCGGCTGCCCGTCTCGGGAGATCAAGGTCGGGGTCAATGTCGTGCGCGGACGCTTGCCCGGGCGCAGAGCCGAGGGGGCCGCCTCGTCGAGCCACATCATCTGCAGCCGAGTGCCGAGACAGAATCCGAGCCCGGGGACGGTCGGCGAGGACTGCAGCCAGCCGCCCGACGGGGTCGCGGAGATCATATTGCCCCACCGATCGACGACGTCGAGGTGGCAGGTGTCGCCGTTGTTGACGCCGTTCTTCTGTACTGTCGGTTCCCCGATTCCGGCCTTGATGAGTGCTTCCTTGTCCGCGCCTTCGGAAATGAGCGGAGTGGTGAAGGCGGGAGCGGAGCCGTCCCGCCCGGAACCGGGCCGGAATTCGCCGGAGGCCTCCTCGGTGATGAGTTCTCGCCGGTCCGCCGCGTAATCCTCGCTGAGCAGCCAATCGAGGTCGACGTCGGCATCACCGTAGTAGGTGTCGCGGTCGGCCATGGCCAGCTTGAGCGCCTCGAGGATCGTGTGGGCTCCGATCTCGGTCGACGGGTCAAGGCAGTCATCGTCGAACCCTTCGAGGATCTTCAGCGTCTGCAGCAGCGCCGGGCCCTGACCCCAGGCTCCGATCTTCGCGACCTGGTAGCCGCGGAAGTCGATGGTGACGGGATCTTCGAAGCCGGCGTCGAAACCGGAGATGTCCTCCAGGGTCATCACTCCGGCGTGGTCGCTGCCGGTCGAGTGTCGGTGGGCGGTGGTGATGAAGTCCGCGATCGCCTTCGCGACGTAACCGGACTTCCACTCCTTGCGGGCCGCTCGGATCCGCTCCTCACGCGTGGCAGCGCCGTCACCAGCGGCGATGAGCCTGCGAAGCACATCGGCGTAGACGCGGTTGAACACCAGCTCGCCGGCTTCGGGAACGCGGCCTTCGGGCATCCACTGCGTGGCCGAGGTCGGCCAATGCTCAGTGAAGAGTTCACTGACGTTCTCGATCGCCCCGGCGGCCCGGGCGAGAATCGGATGCCCGTTGTCGGCATAGTCGATCGCGAATTCCAGGACGTCGGCGAGCTCCCACGTTCCGTGGTGTTCGAGCAGGTTGAACCACGAGTCGACGGCTCCGGGAACAGCGGCGGCGAGCGCCCCGGAGCCGGGGACCATGTCGAGGCCCTCGCTGCGGAAGTGCTCGATCGTCGCCGCGGCCGGGGCCGGCCCCTGCCCCATCATCACCTGCGGCCGGGAAGGTTCTGCGGCGGTGGCGAAGATCCCGGTCATGTCACCGCCGGGTCCATTGAGGTGGGGTTCGACGACGTGGAGGACGAAGGCTCCGGCGACCGCGGCGTCGAAGGCATTCCCGCCGCGTTCGAGCACCGCCTGCGACGTTGCGGTGGCCAACCAGTGCGTCGAAGCGGCCATCCCGAAGTGACCCTCGAGGGTGGGTCGCGTGGTGAACGCTGGGGGCGGGGTAAAGGTCATTTGCGTTGTCCTTCGGCAGTGGTCAGCTGATCGTCGTTCGGCGCGTCAGTCTCGGTCAGCAGTCGACACCGACGATACCCGGACAACTCCGAGCTAACCCTCGATTGCATGCCAACTGTCACCTGATTACAGTTTTGTATACAAATTACACCTCTTGGCGACATTCCGGCACTGCCGCCGGCTCCACTCGCCTGCGAAAGGACACCCATGACTCGTCGCCTCGACTTGGCCATGCTGCTGTTGCTGACGTTCTCGACCGGTATGGTCGACGCCATCGGCTACCTCGGCTTCGACAAGGTCTTCACCGGCAATATGACCGGCAACGTCGTCATCCTCGGCATGGGTCTCGCCGGCGCCGATGGCGTCCCCGTCCTCCGCCCCGCCCTCGCGCTCGTGTTCTTCATGGTCGGCGCGGCACTGTCCGGGCGCATCCTCGGCGACATCGGCGAGAATTGGCACCACCGGACGACCGTGATCTTCTCGGCCGTCGCCGTCGGCTGTGCCGCATTGTCCGTCTACGTCGCGGTCGTTCCCGACCCCGAGATCGGGCTGGCCGGCACGATCTTCACCTCGGCCCTGTCCGCGCTCATGGGTGCGCAGGCCGCGGCCGCACGGAAGATGAAGATCGCCGATGTCACCACCGTGGTCGTGACCTCGACGATCGTCGGCCTCGCTGCCGATTCGAGTCTGGCCGGCGGTGACAATGTCCGCTGGATTCGCCGGGCACTGGCCGTCGTGCTCATCCTCATCGGCGCGCTGGCCGGTGCCGCCACGCTCATGCTCAATCAGTGGATCGGGATCGCCCTCGTCGCCGCCATGATCGCCGCCGCGGCAGTGATCGGCCACCTCGGTGAGAAGAAGAGACGAACCCGCGCCGAGGCGGCCGCCGCCGTTGCGTCGAACGCCTGAGTTCACGTTCCACGACATGGATTCTCGGCGACATCGACGCTGGCCGCCGACGATAATCGAGCCATGAGCAATGGAGCCGAGACGACAGACCTGCCGCAGCCGACCTTCCCACTCAAGGCGCCGGGAACGACGGTCATCCACGCGGGACAGCGACAGAGTCCCCGCATCGTCTCCGTCCCGACCCTCTGCACTGAGCACCTCCTCGAACTGCCGGAGGGCGCTGACGTCTTCGCCGCCCTCGAGCAGTCGCTGACCGATTTCGCCGTTCCCGGCATCATGGCCGAGTTCGTGTCCGGGGACTTCGGACACATCGACTACGTCCACCCCGCCTACGGTCCCGACGCAGAGCACCCGATGTCCTTCACCGAGACATTCAGCGTCGATGTCCCCACCGGACTGCGACACGCGTCGGCCACCATCGGCGTCCGTGACGGCTCTCCGTTCAACCACGTGCACGCATCGTGGACCGGTCCCGGCAACGAAGCCAGAGGCGGGCATCTGCTGCCGGGCACGCTGGCAGGGCCGGCCGGACTGACGATCCGACTCTTCGCCCTCGACGACGCGCGACTGATCAGCGACGTCGATCCCGAGACCGGGTTCTCCGCGTTCGCGCCGATCCCTGCCGGCAGTTGCCCGACGGAATCGGTGCGCCCCCTCGGCGAGGCGGTCGAAGACTCGGTCTCCCACGATGCCGTCGTCTCCCGCATCCGTCCCGGTGAGATCCTCGACGAGGCGGTCCTCGCCGTCTGCCGGACCGCCGGCTTCGACTCCGCCGAGGTGACGGCGAGCCTCGGCAGCACGACCGGAGCCGTGTTCACAGGCGGCAGTGCCCCATGGCCGGCCGTCGAGTTCACCCACCTGAGCGGAACCGTCACCGACGCTGCGAGCGAGACCCCGCAGGTCAGCCTCTCCGGCGAGGTCGTCGACGTCGCCGGAGACGTCAGCTTCGGCACCCTCGAACCCGGAGCCAACCCGGTGGCGGTGACCTTCGAACTCTTCGTCCGCCGCACGGACTGACCGCGCACGTCGCCCAACCGGACAGATCCGCAGACGCAACGATCCCCGCACCATCCTGAGAATGCTGCGGGGATCATCTGCTCGCGACCGACCGCTCCAGCGACCGACAATGTCAGCGACTCACGACATCACGGCCCCGCCGTCGACGCGCAGGATCTGTCCCGTCGTGAATGCGGCACCGTCGGTAGCGAGGTAGGCGACCGCCTCGGCGATCTCATCCGGCTGACCCATGCGGTCGAGCGCCTGACCCGAGGTGTCATAGGTCTGTCCAACGGTGAGCGCGGACTCGACCGGTCCCGGCGCCACCGAATTGCAGCGGATGCCCCGGCGTCCGTACTCCTTGGCCACCCATTTCGTCAGGGCGATGATCCCGCCCTTGCTCGCCGCATACGCCGGACCCGAGCGGGCACCGGCCTCCCCGTCGGAGACCGCTCCCCCGTTGATGCCCGAGATCGACGAGATGTTGATGATCGACCCGCTCCCGGCCTCCCACATGTGCGGGTGGACGGCGGCCTTGATGAAGTTGAACGTCCCGCCGAGGTTGGTCTCAATATCGCGTTGCCACTGTTCGGCAGTGATCTCATCGATGCCGATGCGTACAGCCGTGCCCGCATTGTTGACGAGGATATCGAGACCCCCGAAGGTCGACACGAACGACCCCACTGCGGCAGTCACCTCGTCGGCGTCGCGGACATCGAGTGAGAACGCCGCGAATCGCTGATCCGGGTACTCCGAAGCCAGCCCGGCCGCGGCCTCCTCCGCGCCCTTGAGGTCGACGATCCCGACCGAGGCGCCCCGCCTGGCCAGTGCGGTGGCGATGGCCAGGCCGATGCCCTGCGCGGCACCGGTGACCAGGGCGGTCTTGTTCGTGAGCAGATACGGTTCCATGATTCTCCTTCGACAGAGGTGAGTGAGACGTGAGATTCCCGGCCCGACCGAATGGCCGGGCCCGCCGGCCGAGGCCGACGCCCGCAGGCACCGACCCCGACAGCAGGCAGCCCGAACTATCCGACCCCGAGCAGGTCGGGCAGCCAGTTCGAGATCGCCGGGATGTAGGTGATGAGCAGCAGGGCGATGATCGCGCAGATGAGGAACGGCATGATTCCGCGCGCGACCTCCTCGAGTCTGATCTTCCCGATGCCCGCGCCCACATACAGGTTGAGCCCGACCGGCGGGGTGAACAGACCGATGGCGAGGTTGACGGTCATGAACACGCCGATCGTCGTCATGTCCACGCCCACGCCGATGAGGATCGGCACGAGGATCGGGACGAACAGGTAGAACGCGCTGATCGCGTCGACGAAGGCCCCGACGATGAGCAGGATGATCGTGATCGCCGCGAGGATGAGGTACTTGTTGTCCGTCACTCCCAGCACCGCCGTCGAGATCCGGTCGGCCACCCCCTCGACGGTGATGACATAGGAGAAGAGGCTGGCCACGCCGACGATGAACATGATGACCGCGGTCGAGACCCCGGATTCGAGGAACACCTTCGGCATGTCTTTCCAGGTCAGCTCCCGGTAGACGAACACTCCGACGACGAGCGCGTACACGGATGCGACGGCTCCCGCCTCGGTGGGGGTGAAGATTCCGCCGTAGATCCCGCCGAGGATGATCACCGGGATGAGCAGCCCGGGAATGGCCTTGATCAGCGCGGACATGAACTCGCCGAACCCGCCGTCGTGATGGTCCGTGACCGTCGGATCGACGGTTCCGACGCCCGTTCCGGTGGATCCGGAACTCGCCGAGGCGGCCTTCCCGTTCGTCGTCAGCAGCTGAGTCTTCCCCGCTGCCGCAGAATCGCCTGCCACAGACGCACCTGAACCGCCGTTGCCGGCGGAATCAGAACCCGCCGCAGTCGACCCGGCCCCCGCCTCGGCGCCGGTCTTGGCCCTCACCGGCAGGCCGGCGAGCTCACGCACCCGCGGGACGAACAGGGCGGCGATGAAGAATGCGAGCGCCATGATGATGCCGGGCACGATGCCGGCGATGAACAGCCGGGAGATCGAGATCTTGCCGAACTCGGCGGCGACGACGGCGAAGATGATGAACGCGATCGACGGGGGCACGACGATGCCCATCGACCCGGAGGCCGCGACGAGGGAGACCGCATGCTTCTTCTGGTACCCGTGGCGCACGAGCGCGGGGATGAGGATCGCACCGATCGCGGCCACGGTGGCCGGCCCCGATCCGGAGATCGCGGAGAAGAAGAACGCGGAGATGATCGTCACCGCGGCCAGACCGTGGCGCAGGCGTCCGAAGATGAGGAACGCGAGGTCGACGAGCCGCTGTGAGATGCCCGTGTACTGCATGACGATGCCGGCGAGGATGAAGAACGGGATCGCCAGCAGCGTGCCCGAACTCATCGACGGGAACATCACCGAGGGCACAACGTCCAGGACCTGGAAGCCGTCGGTGGTCACGAGCGTGACGACGGCGGACAGGCCGAGGGCGAAGGCGACGGGGATCCCGAGGCCGAGGAAGAGGAAGAAGCTGCCGAAGAGCAGAAGCGCGATCATTTCCGGCCTCCCTTGACATCTGACGAGAATTCGGACGAGTCGACGGTCGGGGTCGCCTCACCTGCGAGTCTGTCGACGACCGCCTCGGCGGAGGTGTCCTCGCCCAGAGCCGTCCGCAGGGCCTGGATGCTGCGGATGATTCCGAGCAGACCGGCCAAGGGGATGGACAGGGTGAACAGCCACTGCGGGATGCCCAGCGACGGGGTCGCCCGGCCGCGCAGACCCTGCGCGATCGTCATCTCCCCGCCCCAGATGAGGAGGACGGCGAGGAAGACGACGATGAGTCCGGTGCCGGTGAAGAGCAGTGCGCGGCGGACGCTGCTCTTTGCATTCTCGACGAGGTAGGTGAACCCGAGATGCGCGCCGAGGCGGATCCCGACGACGGCTCCCATCATCGTGAGCACGACGAGGAGGTTGATGGTGATCTCCTCCGAGAAGGCCAGCGAGGCCTTGAAGATGTAGCGGGAGAGGACGTTGACGAAGGTGACGATCACGATCACCATGAACGAGGCGATGACGACCCAGTCCTCGAAGAATCTGATGACTCTCATCTCACAGTCCTTTCGGGATGAACGCCTGGGCCATGTCCGGTCCCCAGACCTTGCGGTATTCGCTGTAGATCGGACCCAGCTTCGCGCGGAAGGCGTCCTTCTCCTCGTCGCTGAGTTCGTTGACCTCCATACCGGATTCCTTGAGTTCGTCGATGAGCTCGGACTCACCGTCACGGTTCTTCTTGATCTGGAACGCGTTCGCATCACCGGCCAGCCGGGTCACGAGCTTCTGATCCTCGGGCGTCAGGGAGTCGTAGAGATCCTTGTTGACGCCGAGGATGAGCGGGTCGTAGGAGTAGTTCCACAGCGTCAGGTACGGCTGGACCTCCTGCAGGTTCGCCGAGTAGATGACGTCGATCGGGTTCTCCTGCCCATCGATGGCACCCTGCTGCAGCGAGGTGAAGACCTCGCTGAAGGGCATCGTCGTCGGGTTCGCGCCGATCTGCCGGTAGAGGTCGGTGTACATGCCGAAGCCGGGGATGCGGAACTTCATGCCCCGCATGTCCTCGGGGGTGTGGATGGGCCGGTGCGAGTTCGTCAGCTGCCGCATCCCGGACTCGCCGAAGCCGAGCAGGTGCACGCCGCGTTCGGCGAGGTAGTCCTTGTACACCTGCCCGCCGGCACCGGCGAGCGCCTCCTGTCCGTCCTCGACGGAGTCGAAGACGAAGGGCGCGGTGACGGCGCCGAAGCGCGGGTCGACGCCGGCGTAGATGATCGGCGAGTTGTAGGAGAAGTCCTTCGCACCGTCCATGAGCTGTTCGACCCCGGCGGTGGGTTCGCCGGCGGAGAGTCGTTCGCTCGTGAAGATCTTCATCGTGATCCGACCGTCGGTCTCGTCCTCGAGGTCCTTCGCCAGCTTCTGTGCCGCGAGGTACCACGTGCTCGTCGAGCCCGTCGTCACCGTCATCTTCCAGCGGTAGCGCTGCTTGCCGTCGTCGGTGGTGCCGAAGTTCGTTCCGCACCCCGCCAGCAGCAGGGCGCACACCATCAGTACGGCGGACCAGACGAGCATCGTCCTCGTCGTCCGTGTTCTCGGCACCATTGCCTCCTTTGTTTCCGTTATCTCACTGTCGTTGAGTTCGGTGGGGTCGGGCCCCGACCGCGGCGCAGTCCCTCGCCGAGGCGGCCGTTCCATTCACACTCGAGTTCCCCGCCATGTTCGCCGGGTTCTCCGTCACCGAGTTGGCCCGAACCGTGCACACGTCCGTCCGCGTCAACGTTTCGGCATCCCCGCGTAATGGGTCAGTCCCCCGTCGACGGGGATAAGCGTGGAGTTGATATAGGTCGACTCGCGTGATGCGAGGAACACCGCGAGGTCGGCGACGTCCTCGGGCCGACCCATTGACCCGGTCGGTGACTGCGCGTGACGGGCGGCGAGCATCTCCTCGACCGAGTCGTAGTGACCCGAGATCGAGCGGTGGATGAGCGGGGTCTCGATGAGGCCCGGGGCGATCGAGTTCGCGCGGATGCCTTCAGAGGCGTACTGCGCGCCGACGACCTTCGTCAGTTCGATGAGCCCGGCCTTCGAGGCCGCATACGCCGGGTAGTCATAGCCCATATACCGCATCCCGCCGACCGAGGACACCGTGATGATCGACCCGTGCCCGGCCGTGCGCATATGCGGCAGGGCATGCTTGATCGCGGAGAACGCCCCGGTGAGGTTGATATCGAGGGCTCGGCGGAAGCCGTCGGTGGCGAGGTCGTCGACTCCTCCGTTGACGACGATTCCGACGTTGTAATGGAGCACGGTCGGCCCGCCGAGGCGGTCGGCGCAGTGCGCGAACGCCGCCGCCAGCGAGTCCTCGTCGCCGACATCGGCGACGACCGTGGTCAGTTGAGCGTCGAGATCAACCTGGGCATCGAAAGCGGCCCCACCGAAGTGGCCCCGCCCGGCCGTGACCGCACCGTTCGAGTCGGCCCGGGCGGCCGCCTCGGCGAGGGCCCGTGTCGCTTCGTCAAGCGCACCTGGGTCACGGTCGACGATGCAGACCTTCGCCCCCTCACGAAGGAATCCGATCGCCGCAGCGAAGCCGTTGTTCACCTCCCCGTCCGGAGTGCCGCAGCCGATGGCCATGATCGTCGTGCCGACTAACCTACCTGCCGGCCCTGACACGGCTGCCGTGTCTGTTGTGCTCATCGTGCGCTGCCTCGTCCCTGTGAGTATTCGGCCTTGAGTTCCTTGCGCGCGAGTTTGCCGTAGGCGGTCACCGGCATCGTCTCGACGACGTGAATCTCCTTGGGCACCTTGTACTTGGCCAAACCGGACCTGCACAGCGCGGTCAGCCGCTCGGCCAAGTCGGCGATGCTGCTTATGTTCGCGGCATCGGCCCGGTCGCCGCCACCGACACCACCATCGGCACCGGCCGGCGCTTTCGCGCGTTCGATAACGGCCACGCCGATCTCGCCCCACTGCGGGTCGGGCACGCCCACGACGACGGCCTGGGCCACCTCGGTGTCGGTGAGGAGGAGCTCCTCGATCTCGCGGGGGTAGACGTTCGATCCGCCGGAGATGTACATATCGGACTTCCGGCCGGTGAGGAAAAGGTATCCGCGGTCGTCGAGGTAGCCGACGTCGCCGGTGTGGAAGAGTCCGCCGGCGAAGGATTCGGCGTTGGCATCGGGGCGACCGAGGTAGCCTGCGCACACCGTCGGTCCGGCCACGCAGACCTCGCCCTGGACACCGGTGGGCAGCTGCGTGCCGGTGTCGTCGACGATGACGATCTCGACTCCGGTGCGGGCGCGGCCGCAGGTGCCGATGCCGGCATCGTCGACAGGGATGACTCCGTGGTCCTCGGGCCGGAGGATCGTGATCGCACCGGTCACCTCGGCGAGGCCGAAGTACTGGACGAGGCAGGGTCCGAGCCGCTCGAGCGCCCGAGCCTGGTCGGTCGCGAGCATCGGGGCACCGGCGTAGATGACGCGCTCGAGCGTGTGGTCCTCGGGTCCGCGGCCGTCGGGAAAGCCGGCGACGATGCGGTTGAGGATGGTCGGGACGGTGAAGGCGTTCGTGATCCCGTAGGCGTCGATGACCGGCCACAGGGACTCCACGCCGGGCTTGCCGCCGGGGTGGATGACCGACGGGGTGCCGCCGAAGACCTGTCCGAGCATGTGGATGCCCGCCCCGTGCGACAGCGGCGCGAGCACGAGCGAGGCTCCCGTCTCGTCCTCATTGGGAAAGAGGTCGCAGCGGTGATTCATGAGCACCGCGCCGAGGTGGCGGTGCGTGAACGTCGCGGCCTTGGGTCGGCCGGTCGACCCGGAGGTGAAGAAGTACCAGCAGGGATCGTCCTCATCGACCGTCGAGTCGACGGCCTCTGCCGGAGCGGCCGCCGCCTGAGCCGTGGGCAGCTCCCCGATCCAGAAGACGGGGCCGGTGAAGCCGGTGTCTTTGAGGGCCGTGACGAAGTCGGCGTAGGCGCGGTCGGCGATGACGGCGGCAGGGGCCACCTCGGCGCTGATGCCGAGCAGCTCCTCGGTCGACAGGGCCGCGTTCGGTGGGGCGATGACCCCGCCGGAGCGCAGGATCCCCCAGAACGACTGGATCACCTCGGCGTGATTGGCCGAGACGAGGAGGACGGTGTCGCGACGATCCACGCCACCGGCTTGGAGGGCTGCGGCGAGCGCCTCGGCGCGGGCGTCGAGTTCGGCCCAGGTCCACCGCTGCCCGTGATCGTCGTCGACGACGGCGAGGCGGTCGGGCAGACGCCGGGCGGTCTGGGTGAGGAAGTGGGAGACGTTGACACCGCGCCTCGGTGTGGGCGCGAAGTCCTTGGCCGGGGAGGTCTGGGAGACGGCGCGCATCAGCGGACGCGCTCGAGGATCGAGGCGAAGTTCGACACGGCGGCACCGCCCATGTTGAAGACTCCGGCGAGTTCCGGGGACTCGATCTGGATGCCGGGTGAGCGACCGGTCAGCTGAGCGGCGGCCAGGGCGTGCATGGATACACCGGTCGCGCCGATGGGGTGGCCCTTGGCCTTGAGTCCGCCGGAGGGGTTGACGGGCAGACGACCGCCGATCTCGGTGGCGCCCTCGTCGAGCAGGGTGTGTCCCTGACCGGGGGCGGCGAGGCCGAAGGCTTCGTATTCGAGGAGTTCGGCGATGGTGAAGCAGTCGTGGGTCTCGAGGAAGTCGAGGTCGTCGATGCCGATGCCGGCGGCCGTGAGCGCCTGGTCCATGGCCGCGCGGGCGCCCGCCATCTCGAGCGGGTCGCGCTGGGACAGCGGCAGGACGTCGTTGGCGTTGCCCATGCCTCTCCACGTCACGGCCTGCGGCGCGGAGGCGGCGACATCCTCGGCGGCCAGGACCAGCGCCGCGGCTCCGTCGGAGACCATCGAGCAGTCGGTGCGGCGCAGGGGTTCGGCGACATACGGGTTCTTCTCGCTCACGGTGTTGCAGAAGTCGAAGCCGAGGTCCTTCTGCATGTGCGCCAGCGGATTCTGCCATCCGTTCGCGTGGTTCTTCGCGGCGATCTTCGCCAGTGTCTCCGAGTGGTCGCCGTAGCGGTCGAAATACTGGCGGGTGATCTCGCCGAAGACTCCGGCGAAGGATTTGAAGTGCTCTTCCTCTTCCCGGAAGCTGGCGCTGAGCAGCACCTCGTTGACGTCGTGGCCGGAGGCTTGAGTCATGCGTTCGGCACCGATGACCAGGGCCGTTGTGTGGCGGCCGGCGGCGATGGAGTCGTGGGCGGCGAAGATCGCGGCAGACCCCGTGGCGCAGGCGTTCTCGTGCCGGTGGGCGGGTGTGCGGGCGAGTTCGGGGAACACGGTGCCCGGCAGGGCGGCTTCGAAGCCTTGGCGGGAGAGTCCGTTGTTGAAGACGCCGACGTGGATGACGTCGATGTCGGCGGGTTCCAGTCCCGCCTCGGCGATGGCATCGCGGGCGACGTCGGCCATCATCTGGGGCAGCGGTGATTCGGACCGGCCGAACTTGCCGTGGGACCAGCCGATGATCGCAGGTGAGGACATGGACACTCCTTCGGGTACCGGGCTCTGCGGAACGAGCACTGTCCTCACATACTTTCCCGGTCCCATCAGCCGGTCAAAGAAAATCCACCATATGGAACATTGGTGTCGGCCTTCTCCACTCCACCACAGACCCAGCCGCCGAAAAACGGGCGGAGCGTCGAGAAACGGGCGCGTACACCCGTTTCTCGACGCTCCGTGCGTTTTTCGATGAACTTCGGCAGCGACGCCGCCCCGGCTCACCCCTTGAGGCGCGTCATCTCCGGGTCGAAGAGCGGCTCGGCGGTGACTGTGGCGGGCAAGCGACGGCCGAGGTACTCGATCTCCACGGCATCCCCGACCGACAGGGTGTTCGGCAGCCAGGCGTAGGCGATCGACTTCCCGATCGTGTAGCCGTACGCCGCCGAGGTGACGTAGCCATCGGCGGCACCTGAGCCGACCGATCCGTCCGACTTCGCCGAGGCGGCCCCGCCATCGGCGGCACCTGAGCGTTCCCCGCCCACCACGTACACCGGTTCTTTGCCGAGCACGACATCAGAGGGCACGTCGAGGGTGAGGCAGGTCAGCTTCGTCGTCGCCTCAGCCGCCCTCGACTCGAGCGCGGCCTTGCCGATGAAATCGTCGGTCTTCGACGCCTTCACGGCGAATCCGAGTCCGGCCTGAACCGGTTCGTGTTCGCTGGTCATATCGGTGCCGAAGGACCGGAAGCCCTTCTCCAGGCGCATCGAGTTGAACGCTTCGCGACCTCCGGCGATGATGCCGAATTCCTCACCGGCTTCCCACAGCACATCCCACAGCCGCGAACCCAGGTCCGCCGAGGTGTAGATCTCCCAGCCGAGTTCGCCGACGTAGGACAGGCGCATCGCCGTGACCGGCACTCCCCCGAGCACCGCGGGCTTCGTCCGGAAGTACTTGAGTCCGGCGTCGCTGAAGTCCTCATCGGTGACCTTGGCGATGACGTCCCGGGCCAGGGGTCCCCACAGCCCGATGCAGCAGGTTCCCGGTGTCGTCTCGCGCACGGTCACCCACTTCGACGGGTCGGCGGCGGACTGATGCTTGGCCGCCCGCGAGATGGCCGCGAGGTCGATGTTCGAGTTCGCTCCCACCTGGTAGGTCTCTTCGTCGAGGATCGCGACCGTGATGTCGCTCGTGATGCCGCCGGCCTCATCGAGCAGCAGCGTATAGCTGACCGCTCCCGGTTTGCGCAGCATCGACGAGGTGGTCATCCCGTGCAGCAGCTCGCCGGCACCGGGGCCGGTGACCTCGAAGCGTTTGAGCTGGGTCATGTCGAACATCGCCACCGAGGTGCGGGTCTTCCACGCTTCGGCTGCCGCGATGGGCGAGTGGAACTGATCCGCCCAGGAGTCGCGTTCCGGTGCCGCCCACTCGGACGGCATCTCCGACAGCAGTGCGGCGTTCGCGTCGAACCAGTGCGGCCGCTCCCAGCCGGAGGTTTCGAGGAAGAACGCACCGAGCTCCTCCTGCTGCCTCCGGAACGGGCTCGACCGCAGGTCACGCGGGGAGACCCGTGGTTGCAGAGGATGGATGATGTCGTAGATCTCGACGAAGTTCTGCTGAGAGGTCTTGCTGACGTAGTCCGGAGTCGTCTGCACGTCATCGAACCGGTTGAGATCGATGCCGGACAGGTCGGTCTTCGACCGTCCTTCGGCGATGAGCTCGGCCACGGCGCGGGCGATACCGGCACCATGGGTCACCCACACCGCCTCGGCGACGAAGAACCCGTCGACCTGACGTGACTGTCCGACCAGCGAACCGCCGTCCGGGGTGAAGGAGAAGATTCCGTTGAACCCGCGCTGGATCTGCGTCTGTGCGAGTTCGGGCAGCAGAGTCTTCGTCGCCTCCCATTCGGGGGCGAAGTCGTCCGGAGTGAACTCGAGGCTCGAGGGCATCCGTTCGCTCGTGATCTCGTCAGGCGAGTAGGTCTGCAGGGTGTCGAGGTCGACGGGCATCGGACGGTGGGCGTAGGAGCCGATGCCGATCCGCTCGCCCCATTCGCGGTAGTACAGGTCCTTGTCCTGGTAGCGCAGGATGGGGCGCTTCGCCCCGGCGGGCAGTTCGTTCGCACCCACCAAAGAGGGCACCTCGGTGGTCCAGGCGAATTGGTGGCCCAACGGCAGCAGAGGAATCGGGGTGCCGACCATCTCACCGATCTTCGGTCCCCAGAACCCGGCGCAGGAGACGACGATATCGGCCGGTATCCGGTCATCGCCGCAGATCACAGCGCTGACCCGCCCGCCTGTCGTCTCGATATCGGTCACGGTGGTCCGGTCGCGGAATTCGACTCCAGCGGCACGGGCACGGTCGATGACAAGCTGAGTTCCCTTCGCCGCCAATGCAAGCCCGTCACCCGGAGTGAGCAGTCCGCCGTGGACCATGTCCCGGTTGAGCATGGGGAAGAGCTTCGCGCATTCGTCGGCGTCGATGACGTCGGCGTCGACCCCATAGGACCGGTTCCATCCGGCCCTGCGGTGCAGATCCTGCAGCCGATCCTCGGTGGTGGCGATCTCGAGTCCGCCGACGGGCAGGAACGAGCCGCGGCCGTCGGCGTCCTTGAGCGAGGTGAGCTTCTCGATCGTGTACTGCGCGAACTCGGTCATCGACTTCGACCCGTTCGAGGAGAAGACGAGTCCCGGGGCGTGGGAGGTCGAGCCGCCCGGGATGGTCAGCGGGCCCTGTTCGATGACGAGGGTGTTGGTCCAGCCCAGCTGCGCGAGTTCGTCGGCGAGGTTGGCGCCGACGATGCCGGCTCCGATGATGACGACTCGTGGTGATGTCTTCGGCACTGAGTACTCCTTAGTGGTGAAAGTGGTGGAGGCTGATGTCGCAGCCGATGTCCGACAGGTGCCCGTGATTCAGGCGTCGATGACGAGGTCGGTCTTCGCCGTCGAGCAGCACGGCAGGAATTTGCCCGCGTCGATCTCCCTGGCGCGGATTCCGCCCAGATGATTCATCTCGACGTCCCCGTCGAGCTTGACGATCTTGCAGGATCCGCACATGCCCTCCTGACAGTTCGCGGGGATCTTCACCCCCGCCTTCCGCGCGGCCAGCAGGACCGTTTCGTCCTCCCCGACGCAGACATTGAGGCCGGTGCGCACGAACGACATCGTGTGCTCACCCTCACCCACAGTAGGCAGTGCGGCGGGGTCGACGACCTCCGTTTCGTCATCGTCGGACGATCCCGTCGCCGAGGCGGCCGTCCGGCTCCCCGCCGAACCCGCAGACCCAGCGTTCGACGCGGACCCGGAACCCGCCTCGGCGAGGTTCTCGTCGGTGACCCCGACGACCTCGATCTCGACCTCGTCCTCGACGGGCACGACCGCCTCGGCGTCGACCGCTTCGGTCGGTGCGCCGACGGCCTCGACGGGACCATCGGCGTCGTACTCGGGTTCGTACAGATCCAGCGCGGCGGGCTGAGACTCGAAGTACTCCTCGGTCGTCGCCGCGATCTCCTCGGCGATCTCACCGGCGATGGCGACTTCCTCGGCGTATTCGGCACGGATCTCGCGGTCGCCGGAGAAGAACTCCATGAACACCGAGGTGTCGTCGACGCCGACGCTGCGCAGCAGCTCGGTCGCGGAATTGAGGTAGCCCTCCGGACCGCAGGCGAAGACCTGCCGGCCGTTGGCATCGGGGACGAGTTCCTCGAGCAGCTCCTGCGACAGACGACCCGTCCGCCCCGTCCACTCCTCACCGCACTCGCGATCGCCGAGGCAGTAGATGACCTTGATCCTGAAGTCTGCCTTGGCGAGGAAGTCGAGCTCCTCGGAGAAAGCGAAGGAGTCGGGGGCCGAACCGTGGTAGAGGAGGACGACGTCGGCCTGCCCGGGCAGGGCATGGACGGTCCGGATCATCGACATCAGCGGGGTGATCCCGGCCCCGGCTGCGAGCAGCAGGAACCGTGCCCTCCGGTCGTAATCTGCGAGGTGGAACGCACCGACCGGGCCGAGCATGTCGAGGACAGTGCCGGGGCGGAGGTGGTCATGCGCCCATGGCGACACCTTGCCATTGGGGTCGCGTTTGATCGTGATCGAGAACGTCCACGGCTCGGTCGGGGCCGAGGAGATCGAATAGCTGCGCGACACCGGCTCGGCATCGGGTCCGTCGATGGGGAAGTCGATGTTGATGTACTGCCCGGAGCGGAACGCCAGGGGCGCACCGTCCATGCGACGGAAGACGAAGACCATCATGCCACCCGCCTCGGGGATGGTCTCCACACATTCGGCGGTGAACTCCTGCGGGTGCCAGGGGCCCAGCGCGGTGGCGGCCCCGGCCGGGCCCGCGGTACTCGACAGCACCCGGTTCCACGGCATCTCCAGGCCCCGAACCCGCTGGGCGAGCGGTGTCGCCGGCGCAGCGGAGGACCTCATCCGATGTGCTCCCGCATCCGAGTCACGTACCAGTTGATGAAGGCCTCGACCTGGTACTCGCTCTTCATGTACGGGCCCTGCTCGTAGAACGGGCTCGCCGCTCCCTGCTGGCAGAGTTCGACGAAGGCCTTGTCCTGCAGGTTCGTCTGCTTCCACGTGTACGTGAGGGTTTCAAGGTCATAGTCGACGCCTTCGACGGCGTCATCGGCAACGAGCCAGGTGGTGCGCACCAGCGTCTGGTGTGCGTTGATGGGGTACGCGCCGAACGTGATGACATGATCGCCGAGGAGGTGGAACCAGGAGTTCGGCTGCAGATGCATCGAGCAGCGACCGAGGCGGAAGTCCGGCAGGTCGCCGAGCAGCTTCTTCGACAGCCGGCGCCCGTCTGCCGAGAAGGACTCTCCCGCCCCATCGAGCGATTCGCGGGAGATGCGGATGCCGCCGACGCGGGTGTCGAGCTCTTCGACGACCTCGTAGGGCAGGCCGTAGCGGCGGCAGCGGTACTCGAGGGAGGCCTGGGCCTGCTGATTGCGATCCCAGACGTCTTCGAGGTGCGGCGGGATCGTCTCGTCGGTCAGGCCCCACGTGGGGAACAGCGAGCACGCGAGCTCGGGGTGGCCGTCGCAGTGATAGCACTCGCGGTTGTTCTCCATCACGAGCTTCCAGTTGCCCTCTTCGACGATGTTCTGCTGAAAGGCGACCTTCGTCTTCTCCAGCTCGTGCGGGGCGATATAGGGTTCGAAGATCTTCGCGGTCTCGTGGAAGTCCGTCGGCGGCTCTTCGGCCAGGCAGATGAACACGAGTCCGGCGGCGATCTTCCCGTGCGCGCGTTTGAGCGCGTAGCAGGACTTGTCGAAGGTCATCTCCCCCGGCGCCGAGGCGTGGATGAGGTCGCCCTCGGGAGAGTACGTCCACGAGTGGTAGCCGCAGACGAGGTTGCCCGTCGTTCCCTGCGGATCGGTGAGGACTCGTGCCCCGCGGTGCCGGCAGACGTTGTGGAGGACGTTGACGCCGCCATCGTCGCCTCGCAGGACGATGAGGGAGTACGGACCGTAGTCGAGCGTGACATAGTCACCCGGCTCGGGGATCTCGGCGACGCTGCACGCGAAGACCCAGTGCTGACCGAAGATGGCCTGCATGTCGAGGTTGAACAGATTCGGATCCGTGTAGAACGGCGCCTCGAGCGAGAAGCCTGTCCGACGGGTGTCGAGTCGGATGCGGGTCTCGTCGAGCTTCTCCTCGGTGAAGCCGGCAGGGAAGCCCTTCTTCGTCGGTGCCAGGTTGGTAGCGGTCAATTCTCATCTCCCTTGATGTCTGCCTGCAGCGGCCCACCGGTGGAACGGGCGAATTCCTCGGCGGAGACCGCGGAAACCGTGTGCTGCCGGAACGATCTCGACAGTCACACTAGCGAGGAACACCCTGCAGAAAAAGCGCGAGATTTCGTTACATATTCTGCGGATTCACTGCATAATTGTGCGCATGATCGATCCGCGCCTGACGACGCTGCGCACCTTCGCCGCCTGCGGCACCGTCGCCGCCACCGCCGAGCTCACCGGCTACTCCGCATCGGCGGTCTCCGGCCAGCTCAGAGAGCTGCAGCAGGCCCTGGGAATGACGCTGCTCGTCAAGGACGGACGCGGCCTGCGATTGACGTCGACCGGCCGCTATCTCGTCCGCCGCTCCGACGAGCTGACCGCCGCGTGGGAGGACATCCGCGCCGGTGCGCTCGGAGCCGGCGACCAGGCACCGACGCATTTCGGCATCGGCGGCTTCTCCACCGCCTCGTCGAATCTGCTGGCGCCGCTGGCCGCCAAGCTGCGCACGACTCGTCCCGGGATCAGCGTCCACGTCATCGAAGCCAGCCCAGCTCGCTGCTTCGAACTTCTCATCGCCGAGCGCATCGACCTCGCCGTCATCGTCTCGATGCAGGGCAATGTCCAGGTCGAGGAGGACGACCGGTTCGAGAGCATCGACCTCCTCGACGATCCCCTCGACGTCATGGTGCCCTCCGATCACCCGGTTGCAGGTCGGGAGTCAGTGACGCTGAGCGAACTCGCGGGAGAGGAGTGGATCACAGCAGGCCCGGGATCGCCCTATCACTCGCTTTTCATCGCTGCTTTCACAGCGGCGGGAGTGACACCATCGGTGGCACACGAGTCGGCCGAGTGGGAGACCTCGGCAGCCCTGGTCGGGGCAGGCATCGGAGTCAGCCTGCTGCCGCGACTGGCGAGTCTCGCCGGCGAAGACAACGTCAGCCGGGTTCGCCTGACAGGCTCCGGCCGACTGAGCCGAAAGATCATCGCCGCCATGCGGGCAGGCAGTCGCAGATCTCCGCTGATCAGGGATTCCCTTCAACATCTGCGCACGACCTCCCAGTACATTCTCTCGACGCGCCTGCGCGAAGACTCCTGAGCCTGCAGATGTTCCCTGCAGGGGGCTTGACAGAGCTCTCTCACGACGGCGAGACTGCATCTAAGTCTGATGTCAGACTGATATGTCAGAGCTGTCGACGCACTCCCGTTCGTCGCACTCGCATATCGAATTCCCACGCTTTCGCACCCATGGAGGCTCAACGATGAGCAATAAGGCAATCAGCTATGCAGGTCCCGGGAAGGTCGAGGTCATCGACACCGAGTACCCGGACTTCGTCCTCAAGGACGGGCCTGGAGTCAATCCCGCCAATATCGGTCGCAAGGTCGATCACGGTGTCATCCTCAAGACGGTGGCGACGAACATCTGCGGCTCCGACCAGCACATGGTCCGGGGCCGTACGACTGCCCCGGAGGGGCTGGTACTCGGTCACGAAATCACCGGTGAGGTCGTCGAGGTCGGGCGGGACGTCGAGTTCGTCAAGGTCGGCGATCTCGTGTCGGTGCCGTTCAACATCTCGTGCGGTCGCTGCCGCAACTGCAAGGAAGGCAAGACCGGAATCTGCCTCAACGTCAATCCGGACCGCCCGGGTTCGGCGTACGGCTATGTCGACATGGGCGGATGGGTCGGCGGACAGGCCGAGTACGTGCTCGTGCCCTATGCCGATTGGAACGTCCTGAAGTTCCCGGACAAAGACCAGGCGATGGAGAAGATCCTCGACCTCACGATGCTCTCCGACATCTTCCCCACCGGCTTCCACGGTGCTGTCAGCGCCGGTGTCGGTGTGGGTTCGACGGTCTACGTCGCCGGTGCGGGTCCCGTCGGAATCGCCGCGGCCACCTCGGCGCTGCTGCTCGGTGCCGCCTGTGTCATCGTCGGCGATCTCAACGAAGATCGTCTGGCACAGGCCCGCGGATTCGGCTGCGAGACGGTCGACGTGTCGAAGGGCGACCCGAAGGATCAGATCGCGCAGATCCTCGGCGAACCCGAGGTCGACTGCGGCATCGACGCCGTCGGCTTCGAAGCGCGCGGACACGGCAAGGACGCCGGTCACGAAGCACCGGCGACGGTGCTCAACTCGCTCATGGACATCACCCGAGCCGGCGGCAGCCTCGGCATCCCCGGTCTCTACGTCACTGGCGATCCGGGCGCGCCCGATGAGGCGGCGAAGGAAGGATCGCTGTCGATGCGCTTCGGGCTCGGCTTCGCGAAGTCGCATGTGTTCGTCACCGGCCAGTGCCCGGTGATGAAGTACAACCGGGGGCTGATGCAGGCGATCCTCCACGACAAGGTCTCGATCGCGAAGAACGTCAATGCGACCCCGATCCGCCTCGAGGATGCCCCGCAGGGCTACGCCGACTTCGACTCCGGTGTGGCGAAGAAGTTCGTCCTCGACCCCCACGGCCTCATCTCCGCCTGAGGCTCGTTCCACGGGCTGTTCTGCGAACAGTGGTCGCAATCGGATAGTGCGAGCCGAAATTCAGGTCGTAACCGGATACTCAGGAGGCCCTGAAAGTATCCGGTTACGACCTATTCTTGCGACCACAGCCGGCCATCAGCCCCGCTCCTCATCTTCCAGCCGCGCAAACGCCAGGTGGGCGAGCGCCGCAGCCTGATCGCCGAGCAGACCGTCGTCGAAGACCACCCTGGGCGAATGGTTCGTCTCGGCGTCCGGGTCGATGCCTTCGGGCGTCGCGCCGAGGAAGACGAATGTGCCCGGCACCTTCTGGAGCACAAAGGAGAAGTCCTCCGACCCCATCCGCGGATGCTCCATCTCGACGACCCGCTCGGTCCCGAACACCGAGCCCAGCCGCTCAAGAACGACTGCCGACTCGGCAGGGTCATTCACAGTCACAGGGAATCCCACCTGGAAGTCCACCTCGGCGGTGCACCGGTGCGCCCGGGCGATGTTCTCACCGATCTCCGTCACCCGCTCCTGCAGCAGTGCCAGAGACTCGGCGGAGAGGAAGCGGATGGACGCGGTGAGCTTCGCCGAGTCCGGGATGACGTTGCTGGCCTGCGCGGCTTCGAGCTGGGTGACCGAGACGACGACGGGGTCGAAGATGTCGAATGACCTGCCGGTCATCGTATTCAGGGCCAGCACCACCTCGGCGAGCGCCGGCACGGGGTCGCGGGTCGCCTGCGGTTGGCTGCTGTGTCCGCCGGCCCCGTGGATGGTCAGGGTGAGATCGGCGAACCCGGCCATGAGCGGTCCGCCCTTCGTCGTGAAGCGACCTCGAACGTCGGCTTCGACGTGGATGCCGTAGGCCGCGACAACCGGGACTCCGGCGGCCTCGAGCACGCCTTCGGCGATCATCGGCTCGGCCCCGCCCTCGACCTCCTCAGCCGGCTGGAACATGAAGATGATCGATCCGGGGATCTCCTCGCGGTGAGCGGCGAGCAGGCGGGCGGCGCCGACGAGGCCGGCCGTGTGCAGATCGTGACCGCACGCATGCATGTTCCCGTTTGTCGATGCGAAGTCGAGGCCGGTGCCCTCGACGACCGGTAGCGCGTCCATGTCTCCACGCAGCAGGACTGCGGGCCCGGGCTTCCCGCCCTTGAGGACGGCCACCACCGAGGTGAGCGACCGGCCCGTGGTGATCTCGAGCCCCAGTCCGGCGAGCTCATCGAGCACCGTGCGCTGCGTGAAGGGGAGGTCGAACCCGAGTTCGGGATTCGCGTGCAGCTTCCGTCGCAGGGAAATGAGATCGCCGAGGTGGCCCTGAGCTTCGGTGCGGAAATCTGGGGTGGTCATGGGGCTCCTCATCGTATGGGTGGCGTGCTGTGCGGGTCGGCTGCTGAGACCAATCTATGCCTGCACCCGTCTGCGTGCACCCCGACGCACCCTTGTTGCCGGTCCGCGCAGGCAAGTAATGTTGACTACCCACGTCACTCAACGAGGAGACCGAGCGTGCGCATCATCATCACTCAGAACATCACCCTCGACGGTCGTGTCGAGATGCTCGACGACTGGTTCGACCCACAAGCCCAGGACGAGGAGCTCACGGCCGAACTCATGCGGCAGTCCTCGAACGAGGACGTGCTGCTGCTCGGTCGGCAGACCTTCGAGGACTTCCGCGACTATTGGCCTCACGCCACCGACGACACCACCGGGGTCGCCGACCACCTCAATCAGGTCGACAAACGCGTCGTGTCCTCGACGCTGACCGAACCGGGATGGCAAAACACGCAGATCATCAGCTCCGATCCGCTGCGCGCGGTCGCTGACCTGCGGGAAGCACCGGGACGGGATGTCATCGTCACCGGCAGCATCACCCTGGCTCACGAACTCATCGCGGAGGGTCTCGTCGATGAGTATCGGATGTTCACCTACCCGGTGTGGCAGGGTCGCGGACGCGGCTACTTCCACGATGGAGCACACTCGGCCAGACCGCCGCGCCTCAAACTCATCGACTCGAAGGCCTTCCCGAGCGGCATCACCTACTCGGCCTACGAGCCGAGCGCCTGAAGCACCATACGGCAGGACCAAGCGCCAGAGCCCGCGGACGGCACTTGCCCCTGTCTTCAGTCCGCGTGAGTGCGTTCGAAGTCCTTGCCCCACTCGTTCATCGCCTCGACGATCGGCTGAAGACTGCGTCCGAGATCGGTCAGTGAGTACTCGACACGCGGCGGCACTTCCGGATAGACAGTGCGCAGAACCAAGCCGTCCTCCTCGAGCTCGCGCAGCTGCCTGGTGAGAGTCTTCGTGTTCACCAACGGCACCAGTCGCCCGAGTTCGTTGAACCGGCGAGTTCCGTCGAGCAGATGCTTGATGACAGTGAGCTTCCAGGTGCCACCGACCGCCGAGACCGCAACCTCGACCGGGCACACCTCCATCGCGCGACGGACCGGCAACCGCATATGCACCTCCATGGGGACAGAAATGTCCGTACTAGACGCTTGTACTCTAAGAGTCCACGATGGAGACATGCAATACGACGACACCCCTCCGACTGTCCTCTGGCTGAGCGCCCACCCCGAACCACGCTCGCTCAACGGAAGCTTGCGCACGATCGGAATCGAGCATCTGCGCACACTCGGCCACACCGTCTTCGAATCCGATCTCTATGCCATGGAATGGGACCCGGTGGTGCGTCCGCGCGATGCAGCCAACCACCCATCGCATCGGTTCCGCATCAGTGCCGACACGCGCACAGCTCACCTCACCGGCGCCCAACCTGACGCGATCGTCCACGAACAGGAGAAGCTGCGACGGGCAGATGCGCTCGTCATTCAGTTCCCGTTGTGGTGGTACGGGATGCCGGCGATCCTCAAAGGCTGGTTCGACCGAGTCTTCGTCAGCGGGTTCGCATTCGGCACCGACGAGACTACCGGAAGACGGCTCCGCTTCGAACAGGGCCCTTTCACCGGCAAACGCGCATTCGTCATCACCACCCTCGGAGATCGCCCGCACGCCATCGGCCCCCGCGGGAAGTCCGGCGAGCTCAAGGAACTCCTCTTCGGCCTCCTGCACGGGACCTTCGCCTACACCGGCATGAGCGTCCTCGAACCGTTCGCCATTCCCAGCGCCGACCATATCGACGACCTGACGCCGATCCGTACCCGACTCACAGACCGCCTCGGCAAGCTCTTCACTGCCCCGACAATCCCCTACCGGCCGCAGTTCACCGGCGAGTACACCACCGACTGGGAACTCGCACCCCACCTGCGCCCCGGAGAGCACGGACTGCGGATCCACACCGCCTGCTGACCGAGCGCGCAATACCGATCCGTTGTCCGTCGCACTATCGAAAGGCCCACCGACCCCATGAGCACAAGTGCCGTCGTACCCTTCGACCTCCACCTCCCGCAGTCCGAAATCGATGACCTCAACCGCAGACTCGCCACTGCCCGCCTGCCCGAAGCAGAGACCGTCGCGAGCCAGATACCGGCACCGGGACCTGGCCGGTGGTCCCAGGGTGTCCCGCTCACCGACCTCGTCGACCTCGTGGACTACTGGCGAACCGACTATTCGTGGCGAAACTTCGAGGCTCGGCTCAACGAGATCGGCCAGTTCCGCACCGTCATCGACGGACTCGGAATCCACTTCCTCCACCGCCCGTCTTCGCGAACCGACGCAACCCCGTTGGTCCTCACCCATGGGTGGCCCGGCAGCATCGCCGAGTATGTCGATGTCATCGACGAACTGGCCGAACCGACCGGTCCCGAGGCACCGGCGTTCCACTGCGTCGTTCCCTCACTGCCGGGTTTCGGCTTCAGCGACAAGCCGGGCAGCACCGGCTGGTCGACGGAGAAGATCGCCGAAACCTGGGTGACGCTCATGAGCAGGCTCGGTTACGACCGCTTCGCAGCCTTCGGCGGTGACTGGGGAGGGGTGATCACCACGATCCTCGGCGGACGCTTCCCCGACCACCTCATCGGAATCCACACCACCTACGCCCCCGGCGTCCCCGGCGCATCACTCGACGAGCTGACAGCAGGCGAGCGCGCATGGGCCGAAGACGCAGAAGACTTCTGGGCCAATCGGGCCGCGTATGCCCATCAGCAGGCCACCCGCCCACAGACCATCGGCTACGCCCTCGTCGACTCCCCCGTCGGCCAGCTGGCGTGGATCCTCGACAAGTTCGCCGAATGGACGGACACCCGAGACAGCCCGTTCGAGACGATCTCACGGGACCGACTGCTCGACAATGTCTCTCTGTACTGGCTGATGCGCACCGGTGCTTCCTCGGCGCGCATCTACGCCGAAAGCCACGACTCCCTCGACCCCGATCTGCGCGTCGACGTTCCCACGGCGGTCACGATGTACCCCTGCGATATCGAACGGTATCCGCGCGCATTGTCACAGCAGCGCTACCGGCGCATCGTCCGTTGGCAGGCAGCCCCGAAAGGCGGACACTTCCCGTCCCTCGAAGCACCGTACGAATTCCTCGCTGACCTCAGGGCCGGACTGACGGCAGTCCTCACGCCGTGCCGAACATGACCTTCCGGCCATCGGGGTCCTCGACCGTGACGACGACGTCGTCGACCGCCACCAGCGGAGTGCCCGCGTTCTTGATCCGCTCGAGGAACTCCGCCTGATCCGGAATCCGGAAGTACAGGTGCGTGAGATTCGACTCGGCCACTGGCGGGAACGCATAGTCGGCAAAGGCCTCCGCCGAATGCAGAGCCACCTGCACTCCCCCGGCCTCGACGACGAAGTACGCGTACTCCTCATCGCCCTCGGTCGTCAGCGGCAGCCCCGCGATCTCCCGATAGAAGGCGGCGGTCGCCTCGGCGTCGGTGCAGGTGAGGAACACCCCGCGAAACGTCGATTCCATGGCCGACTCCCTTCGCTGCGGATCGCACGGACCATGCTCCGTGCAATTGCGGTAGCCGCAGTGTACCCGAATCCACCTACCGCAATACCCCTTGCCAAGTGACGCACATACTCCACACATTCGTCGGGGAGTCGGTCCTGTTAGCCTGACAGGCTGAAACCGATGAGCAGGAGTGAATGTGCGAACGAACCGGTGGCTGCTGGGCCTGGCCATGTCCGTCTCCGTGGTGGCGCTGGCCGCCTGCGGAAGTCAGGGCGACGAAGCAAAGCCGAAGGAGTCCTCGGCCGCAGCCGAAGCGTCCCCCGGCGCCGACTCCGCCCAAGACCAACAGGGCCAGCAGGGCAAGCCGAACACCAAGGACATCCCCGAGGTGGTCGCCGAGGTCAACGGCAAGAAGATCAAGAAGAGCGAGTTCGTTCCCCTCTTCGAAACCCAGTACCAGCAGATGCAGATGCAGGCTCAGCAGTCCGGCCAGCCGGTCGATGAGAAGGGACTGAAGAAGCAGACCGCTGAGAACCTCGTGAGCACCGAAGTCCTCGTCCAGGAAGCCGACAAGCGCAAGATCGACGTCACGGACAAGGACATCGACAAGGGGCTCAAGGAATCCGCGAAGTCGGGGCAGATGAGCGAGAAGGACTTCCTCAAGGCCATGAAGGACCAGGGCATGGATGAGAAGAAGGTTCGCTCGGAGCTGAAGAACCAGCTGAAGATCGAAGGCCTCGTCGAAGACGAGTACGGTGAGTTCAAGGTCAGCGGCGAAGAGATCGGGCAGGCCTACGAACAGGCGAAGACTCAGCAGGAGCAGATGGCTCAGCAGGGCGGCCAGGGCCAGCAGGAGATGCCGCCGATCGAGGACATGCGTCCCCAGCTCAAGGAGCAGGTGAAGAGCCAGAAGTCTCAGGAGGCAACTCAGAAGTTCGCGAAGAAGCTGCGCAAGCAGGCCGACGTCACGATCCA
This sequence comes from Brevibacterium sp. VCM10, assembly GCF_000583215.1. Classification (NCBI taxonomy): domain Bacteria; kingdom Bacillati; phylum Actinomycetota; class Actinomycetes; order Micrococcales; family Brevibacteriaceae; genus Brevibacterium; species Brevibacterium sp. VCM10. The sequence continues at coordinate 30,697 of NZ_JAJB01000018.1, read as the reverse complement.
CCTCTGAGACCCGAGAGCCACGGATTTCGTGCCAGTTGGCAAGAAACTGCCGTCTTTTCCCAAGAAAATGCTGAGCATTCCTCGCATTTTGTTTGTATGGAACTTACCCTGAGGTGGACTATCCGGTCGGTCGGCTGACCGCCGGTCGCACGTTCCGTCCGCTGACCGGTGTCGACGGTGACACGAGTTTCATTCACGAAAAGGACTTCCCGTGGCTTCCATTCTCACGCGCTCGGCAATTGTCGCGCCGAAGAACTTCAACCGGTGGCTGATCCCACCGGCCGCTCTGGCCATCCACCTGTGCATCGGCCAGGTCTACGCATTCAGCGTCTTCAAGATTCCGTTCATGACCCACTTCGACTCCGGTGAGGTCTCGATCGGCTGGATCTTCTCGATCGCGATCCTCATGCTCGGCATCTCCTCGGCCGTCTTCGGCCCCTGGGTGGAGAAGAACGGCCCTCGCGCCTCGATGGTCGCCGCCGGAACCTGCTGGGTCGTCGGCTTCTTCATCGCCTCGCTCGGCATCGTGGCCGGTCAGCTGTGGCTGGTCTACCTCGGCTACGGAGTCATCGGCGGCATCGGTCTGGGCATCGGCTACATCTCCCCGGTCTCGACCCTGATGAAATGGTTCCCGGACCGTCCCGGCCTGGCAACAGGGCTGGCCATCATGGGCTTCGGCGGCGGTGCGCTCATCGCCAGCCCGATGTCGAACCAGCTCATGGCCCTCTATGGCGGCGGTGCCGATCCCGAACACCTCGTCGCCGGTCTGACCCCGACCTTCGTCACCCTCGGCATCGTCTACGCCGTAGTCATCGCCGCCGGCGCCTTCGTCATCCCCGTCCCCCACCCGGAATGGACCCCGAAGGGCTTCGACCCGTCGAAGGTGGAGGCCAAGCCGATGCAGACGAAGGGCAACGTCTCGGTGCGCAACGCCATCCGCACACCGCAGTTCTGGCTGCTGTGGGTCGTCCTGTTCCTCAACGTCACCGCGGGCATCGGCATCCTCGAGAACGCCGCCCCGATGATCCAGTCCTACTTCGGCATCACCGCCGCCGCGGCCGCCGGCTTCGTCGGCCTGCTCTCCATCGGCAACATGGGCGGACGATTCATCTGGTCGACGACGTCGGATTACCTCGGCCGGAAGAACAACTACATGCTCTACCTCGGCGTCGGAGCGGTCCTCTACCTCCTCGTCGCGCTCTTCGGCGGCGATTCGCTCATCCTCTTCGTGCTGGCCACACTGGTCATCATCTCCTTCTACGGCGGCGGATTCGCCACCGTGCCCGCCTACCTCAAGGACCTCTTCGGCGTCTACCAGGTCGGAGCCATCCACGGCGCCCTGCTCACCGCCTGGTCTGCCGCCGGTGTGGCCGGTCCGCTCATCGTCAACTCCGTCGTCGAGGCGGGAGAGGCAGCAGGGAAGGAAGGCCCCGCGCTCTACACTCCGGGAATGTTCATCATGGTCGGCGCGCTGGTCATCGGCTTCATCGCCAATGCCCTCATCCGCCCGGTCAGCGAGAAGTACTTCGAACGCGAAGAGGACGTCAAGGCCAAGCAGGCCACCGCCCTCGAAGAGAACTGAAGGAAGGATCACGATCATGAATGATTCGACTCCCGTCGCCCACGTCCCCGACTCCGGCTCACCGCAGTCGCCGGTCGGCGGCGCCTACAAATCCGTCGGCTCCGTCCTCACCGTCGTCGTGGTCGGCGGTCTCCTCTGGGGCCTGTCCCTGACCGTGATCAAGGCCGTCGCGATCTTCACCGGCTGACTCCCTCGCCGAGGCGGCCCCGACGCAGCCGCGAACCCGCCCTTGTCATCGCGGGCCCACAGAATCGAAGCCTTGCCTCAGCCGCGCCACAGCCTAGCCACAGCGTGCGGGTGCTGAATAGGAGTCATCAGGAACTCCTACTCAGCACAGAAAGGCACGACCATGAACGAGTCGAAGCGCATGAGGTCAGCACAGATGGCGACCGGCGCTGGGTACAACGGTGAGAACGCATTCGGCACCGAGACGACGGCAGCATCCGTCACCCGATCCCGCCCCCGCAGGCGTCGACTCGCCATGGCCGTCACCGGAGCGGCAGCGGCGCTGGCGCTGAGCATCGGATCGGCTGCCGGCCTGTCGGCCGCTGCTGCCGGCCATGCCCGCACGGTCGCGGCCGGGACCACCCAGTCGGCCATCCCATTCACCGGGCAGCCGACCGACCCCAGGCAGGGAGGCAGCAGCGGCCAGGGAGGCAGCCAGGGCGGATACTCCGAAGGCACCACGCCGGGCGGCGGCTCGCAGTCGCCTGACACCGGGCAGGGCGGTGACGGTTCGTCCCAGCAGGAGGCCAGTCCGGCGAGTGCGGAGGAGTCGACCGGCGTCGTCCTCATCGACACCCAGCTCGGCTATGAGAACGCCGAGGCGGCCGGCACCGGCATGGTGCTGAGCAAGGACGGTCTGGTGCTGACGAACAACCACGTCATCGCCGATTCGACGAAGATCTCCGTCACCGTCGCCACGACCGGCAAGACCTACGAGGCTTCCGTCGTCGGTTCGGATTCGACGCAGGACGTGGCCGTGCTCAAGCTCAAGGACGCCGCGGACCTGCAGACGGCGACGATCGACGACGACTCCGTCTCGGTCGGCGACGACGTCACCGCCGTCGGCAACTCCGAGGGCGGCGGAGTGCTCCAGGCCGCCGACGGTTCGGTCACCGACCTCGGCGCTTCGGTCACCACCACCGCGCAGGGCACCGAGGATTCGGAGACGCTCGATGACATGATCCAGGTCCAGGCCGATATCGTCTCCGGGGATTCCGGCGGTGCGCTGCTCGATGACGAAGGCGAGGTCGTCGGCATGAACACCGCGGCTTCCTCCGGCAGTGCCGTGGTCACCGGCTTTGCCATTCCCATCGAGTCGGCGCTGACGACCGCCGAATCGATCATCAACGGACAGCAGACAGCCACGAACACGCTCGGATATCCGGCGTTCCTCGGCATCGGGGTCCAGCAGGATTCGCAGAGCGGCCAGTCGGGCCGGTCTGGTCAGGGCAGCCAGTCGATCCAGCCGGGAGACGGCAGTCCGAACGGACAGTCGAACTCATCGTCGCAGACCGCAGGTGCCGTCGTCGCGGGAGTCTATGAGGACACTCCGGCCGCCGAGGCGGGACTGACCGCCGGTGACACGATCACTGCGATCGGCTCGACCCACGTCACCGACGGCAACTCGTTGTCCGAGGCCATCGCCGAGCACAAGCCCGGAGACACCGTGTCCGTGACGTGGACAGGCACCGACGGTCAGTCCCACACCGCCGAGGTGACCCTGACCGAGGGCCCCGCAGCCTGACGCGGAGATTGCCCGACCGCCGCGGGCGAGACGTAAGATCGGGCCATGCCCGGACACGAAGACGCCTCGCCCTTAGAGCGGTCGCCCCGCCCCCGGCTGGGCCGGGGGCGCCTCGACTGGCCGACGATCCTGCGCAATATCGCCCTCGCTCTCGCCCTGCTGGCAGGAGTGTGGGCGGTCTTCAACGTCCGCCTGCCTTCGGTCGATGTGCTGCAGAACGACATCGCGGCAGCCGGATTCTGGGGCTTCGCCGTCTTCATCCTCATCTACATGGGCGTCGCCGCCACACCGATTCCCGTGACGATCATGGCCACTGCCGGCGGCCTGATCTTCGGCGTCGGCTTCGGCACCCTGCTGTCGATGATCGGCGTCGTCGCGGGCTGTTGGATCGGGTACTGGATCGCTCGGGCGCTCGGCCGGGACACCGTGCTGCGGCTGCTCGGCTCCCATGCCGAGACGATCGAATCCAAGCTCACCGGCGGCGGGTTCTACGCAGTGTGCGCCCTGCGCCTCTTGCCAGGGCTCCCGTATTGGCCGGTCAACTACGGCAGCGGGGCACTGGGCATCGACAACCGCACGTTCCTCTTCGCTACCGCTGTGTCGTCGCTGCCCGGTCAGCTCTCCCTCGTCGCCGTCGGGGCGTTCATCGGAGATCCCGGCGTCCTCACCGGGACAGTGGTGGGCATCTCATGGGCGCTGGTCATCGTCCTCACGCTCATCACACTCAAACGCTGGCGGTCGGCGAGCCATGCAGAAGACCACCCGAGCGACCACACCACGGACGACCGTCCTGACGCATCACCGGCCCAGGAGTCCTGACCCGACGCTGCCCGAACCTCATTCGAAGTTCGGCTTTCGACGCTCCTGAAACGCGCGGAACCCTTCGGCATAGTCCGGGGTCTGCCGCGCCGATTCCTGCAGGGCTGCCTCTTGGGCCAGCACCTCGGCGAGGTTCGGGCGTTCGTCGGCGAGCTTCTGGACGAAGCCCTTCTCCATGGCGAAGGCCTCGGCCGGTCCGGTGACGATCTTCTCCAGCTTCGATTCGACGAAGTCGGTCAGTTCCGCTGCTGGGACAGCACGGGAGACGATCCCGGTGGCGGCCGCCTCGGCGCCGGTCATGAAGTCACCGGTGATGATGAGGTCCATCGTCCGGTGGTAGCCGACCCGGTCGAGGAACACATGGTGGGCACCGGAATCGAGCATCGCACCGATCGCGGCGAACGGGGACCCGAACTTCGCGTCATCGGCGGCGACGATGATGTCGGCGGCCGCGGCCACTCCGTACCCGAGCCCGAGTGCCGCCCCCTGGACCTGCGCGATCACGGGGATCGGCAGCGCCCGGATCGCCTGGAAGACGGGGGCGAAGATCTCGGCGAGGAAGGCGTGGGCATCGTCGGTCTCGACGTCGACGTTCGCGATGTCACGGCCGGAGCAGAAGACCTTGCCCTCCCCGCGGATGACGAGCGCGCGGACGTTCGGGACCGCCTCGGCGACCTTGGCCACGGCGGCGGCGATATCGCGCAGGTTGTCCGCGTCGAGGGCGTTGCGGGACTCGGGTCCGTCGAGGACGATCTCGGCGATCGGGCCGCGGTTCTTCAGCTGGATCTCGGTCATGGATGCTCCTTTGCGTGTCCGTGTTGCGGGAATGTCACCAGGTGTAGAAACCCTGCCCGGACTTGCGGCCGAGTTCGCCCGCGGCGACCTTGTCCGTCAGTATCTGCGGGGGTGTGAAACGCTCGCCGATCTCTTCGGCGAGGTGCTCGGCGATGCCGAGGCGCACATCGAGGCCGACGATGTCCGTCGTCCTCAGCGGCCCGGCCGGATGCCGGTAGCCCAGAGTCATGGCCCGGTCGATGTCTTCGGCACTGGCGACGCCGTCTTCGACCATCCGCATCGCCTCCAGAGCGAGAGCCACGCCGAGGCGGGAGGAGGCGAATCCCGGCGAGTCCTTCACCGTGATCGCCGTCTTCCCCAGTCCCGTCACCCAGTCCTTGGCGACGTCGACGAGTTTCGGATCGGTGTAGGTGCCGACGACGACCTCGACGAGTTCGGACACGGGCACCGGGTTGAAGAAGTGCAGCCCGATGAGCGCCTGCGGGCGCGGCAGGGCCGCGGCGAGCTCGTCGATCGACAGCGCCGAGGTGTTCGTCCCGATGCTCGCGGCGGGAGCGTGCTTCGCGATGGTCGCGAGCACCTCCTGCTTGAGTTCGACGATCTCGGGCACGGCTTCGACGACGAGGAGGGCCTCGTCGAGCAGGGTCGGATCGCGGTCGACGATGACGGTTCCGGGCACCTCGATGCCTTTGGACGCCGATTTCTCGATCGATGCGTCGATGCGCTCCCGGGCCGCTGCCACGGTCTCATCGGTGTTCTCGATGACGATGACGCGGGCTCCGGCGGTGGCGAAGGCATGCGCGATTCCCGCACCCATCCGTCCGCCGCCGTAGACGCCGACGACATCAGGGACACGGGCGGTGGTAGCGGCCGCCTCGTTGGGGGTGTCTGTAGTGTCGCTCATGTGTTGTCGCCTTCCTTCGCCGCCTGTTCGGCGGCCTTCTTCGCCTTCTTGGCCTCGCGTTTGGACAGGAACGCGTCCATGCGGGCGAACTTCTCGTCTGTTTCGAACAGGACCGCCTGGGCCACATTGTCGATGAGCGGATGCGCCTCTCTCGGGGCGTGGAACGCCGACTTGCTCAGGCGCACGGCCAGGGGTGCGAAGCTCGCGATCCGATCGGCCAGCGCCTGACCGGCGAGTTCGAGGTCCTCGGGGTCGACGACGTCATTGAGCAGACCGATGGCTTTGGCTTCATCGGCCTGCACGGTCCGTCCGGCCAGCAGGATCTCCTTGGCGCGGGGTTCGCCGACGAGTTCGCGCAGGCGCCACGCGGCTCCGGCTGCGGCGAGGATGCCCAGACCGGTCTCCGGGTTGCCGATCTTCGTCGACGGGGTGCCGATGCGGAAGTCCGCGGCGAAGGCGAGCTCGGCTCCGCCGCCGAGGGCGAATCCGTCGATCAGCGCGATGACCGGCATCGGCAGCTCCTGGATGCGGGAGAAGATCTTCGAGTTGATCCCGGCCAGGGCATCATCGCGGCGACGATTGCGCAGCTGCGAGATGTCGGCCCCGGCGGCGAAGATGCCGGAGGTGCCGGTGAGGATCGCAACCTTCGGTTCGGCCTCGAGTTCGGCGCACACGGCGTGGAGAGCATCGACCATCGACTGGTCGATGGCGTTGCGGACCTCGGGCCGGTTGAGTCGGATGACCATCCGGTCGGAATGGCGTTCGATGAGCAGCGGGGAGGCGGAATCGTTCACGCCGGCGCCGCCGTTCACGCCGCCGGCACTCACACGCGCTCCAGCAGCAGTGCCGAACCCTGGCCGACGCCCACGCACATGGTCGCCAGTCCCTTCGTCGCCCCGGCCTGCTCCAAGCGGTTGAGCAGGGTCAGGGTGATGCGGGTCCCGGAGCAGCCCAGCGGGTGGCCGAGAGCGATCGCTCCGCCGAATCCGTTGACGGTCTCCGGGTCGAGGCCGAGGTCGCCCATGCAGGCCAGCGACTGGGAGGCGAAGGCTTCGTTGAGTTCGACGGCTTCGAGGTCGCCGACATCCCAGCCGGTGCGTTCGAGCACCTTGCGGGTCGCTGGGACGGGGCCGATGCCCATGATCTCCGGGGACACACCGGCATTGGCGCCGGCGACGACCCGGGCGCGCGGGCTCAGTCCGTGCTTGTTCGCATAGTCCTCGGATACGAGCACGACGACGGCGGCACCGTCATTGAGCGATGAGGAGTTCCCGGCGGTGATGACCCCGCCGGGTCCGTGGATGGGACGCAGCTTGCCGAGCTTCTCCAGCGTCGAATCGCGTGGTCCCTCATCGGCGGTGACCTCGCCGACGGGCAGGATCTCAGGCTCGAAGCTGCCGGCCTTCTGCGCGGCCAGCGCCTTCTGATGCGACTGGAAGGCGAATTCGTCGAGGGCTTCGCGGCTCAGCTGCCACTTCTCGGCGACGCGTTCGGCCGTCTGCGGCATCGACAGGGTCACGTCCTCACCGAAGGCGGGGTTCGTGAACCGCCAGCCGATGGAGGTGTCCCAGGTCCGGCCCGGCTTCGACCACGCACGCGAGGGCTTCTCGCTCACCCATGGGGCACGGGTCATCGATTCGACTCCGCCGGCCACGACCACCTCGGCGTCTCCGGCGGCGATCATCGCCCGGGCCGTCGTGATCGCGGTCATCCCCGAGGCGCAGAGACGGTTGACGGTGAACCCGGGCACGGATTCGGGCAGTCCGGCCAGGAGTACGGCCATGCGCGCGATGTTCCGGTTGTCCTCGCCGGCCTGGTTCGCCGAGCCGAGGATGACCTCGTCGATATCGGTCGGGTCGATGCCCGCCCGCTCGACGACGGTCTTCATCGTGGCAGCCACGAGGTCGTCGGGCCGCTGGTCGGCCAGAGCACCCCCGTAGCGTCCGATGGGGGTGCGCAGTCCGTCCAGAATGAATGCCTCGGGCATGGGTCTCCTCGCTGAAGAGTTCGGGTAGGTGACATGGTACGGGCTTGCACCCGTTGGTGTGCGGGCCCGCGCCCGCTGGGGTTCGGGACGCTTGGGGTCGGGCCGCTTACGAGTCGAAGTCGACGGTGACTTCGTCGCTGACGGGGAACGTCTGGCAGGTGAGGACGAAGTTCGCCTCGACCTCGGCGTCCTCGAGAGCGTAGTTGCGGACCATGTTGACCTCACCGCCGCAGATCTTCGCGCGGCAGGTTCCGCACACCCCGCCCTTGCAGGCGAACGGCAGATCAGACCGGGATTCCTGTGCGGAGTCGAGGATGGTCTTGCCCTGCGACATCGCCGAGGTGGACCGTTTGCCGTCGAGGATGACCGTGACGTCGCTGGTGGCTCCCTCGACGACCTTGTCCGCGTGGACGACTTCCGGCGGCGGTTCGTCGACGTAGAAGAGTTCGAAGTGGATCCTCTCCTTCGGCACGTCGAATTCGGCGAGCACCTTGCGGGCGTCTTCGAGCATGCCGAAGGGACCGCACAGCCACACATGGTCCATGCTGCCGATCGGGACGATGGCGGTGAGCAGGTCCCGCAGCTTCTCCTCGTCGAGACGGCCGGAGAAGAGGTCGACATCGCGGGGTTCGCGGGAGAGCACGTGGACGAGGTCGAGCTGCTGGTTGCGGGCGTCCTTGAGGTCGGCGAGCTCCTCGGCGAACATCACGGTGTTCGTGTGCCGGTTGCCGTAGAGCAGAGTCACCGAGGCGTCGGGGTTCGACAGGACGGTCGAGGCGATGGAGAGCATCGGGGTGATTCCCGAGCCTGCGGCGATGCACAGGTGCCTGCCGCCGGCGGAGGCATCGGCGCGGAAGCTGCCCGAGGGAGGCTGCACCTCGATGACGTCACCGGGACGGACCTCGCGCACCAGCCACAGGGAGAAGAGTCCTTCGGGGACTTCGCGCACACCGATGCGCGGGGCGGTTCCGGCCGGGGCGCAGATCGAATAGGTGCGGCGGTGCTCGGCGCCGTCGATGATGCGGCGCAGGGTCAGGGACTGTCCTGCCGCGAAGTCGAAGAGTTCGCTGTATTCGGCCGGCACGTCGAAGGTCACGGCGGCCGAATCCTCGGTGAGGTGGTCGACGGACTTCACGGTCAGCGGGTAGAAGGCCGACCGGGAGAATCCGTCGGCAGGCTCGGTGGCGGGGGCCGCCTCGGCGGTGTGATCGATCGTCTGAGTCATCAGATCTCCTTCACATGGTCGAACGGTTCGAGGCAGTCGTTGCACTGGTACATCGCCTTGCACGCGGTCGCGCCGAACTCCGAGGACAGGCGGACGTTGTCCGATCCGCACAGCACGCAGGTCACGGCGCGGCGGGTGGGCATGAGGGTCAGCGCCACGGGACCGGTGCGGACGGGGGCGGTTCCGGGTGGGGAGATTCCGGCGTCCTTGAGTGCTTGTCTGCCGCGTTCGGTGATCCAGTCGCTCGTCCACGCGGGGGTCAGGGACACGCGCACCTCGGCATCGGGGAATCCGGCCTCGAGGAGTTCGCGCTGCAGGTCATCGCGCATCGTCGCCATCGCCGGGCAGCCCGAATAGGTGGGAGTGATGGTGGTGACGACGTGGCCGTTCTCGATCGTGACGTCGCGCAGCACTCCGAGATCGAGGAGGGTGAGCATCGGCATCTCGGGGTCGGTCACGCGTTCGGCGGCGGCCCAGGCACGGTCGATCGCCTCGGCGTCGGTGACTGGTGCGGTGTCGGTGGTGCCTTCCGGGCGGGTGTCGGTCGGGTGGGTCTCGAGCATGGCGGTCACCACTGCCCCTCCGGGTGCTCGCGGGCGACGACCTGCATCTCGGCGAGCAGCTTCGACAGGGCCTCGGTGTGGAGTCCGTCGCGGCCCTTGCCGCCGTGGACGCCGACTCCGGCCAGACCGCCGCGTTCGGGCCGGTCGATTCCGGCCGCGGCGAACACCTGGTCGAGGATGACAGATGCCTCATCGGCCACGCTCGCGGGGTCGACGCCGATTCCGGCTTCGGCCACGGCAGTCTCGACCGGGTGGGTCTCGAAGAGTTCGGACCACAGCGGCCACAGGCCGTTCAGTGCGGTGACCAGGCGGGATCGCGATTCCTCGGTGCCGCGGGCCAGGGTCACGACCCAGCGTCCGGCGAAGTCGCGGTGGTAGGACATCTCCTTCACACCCTTGGCCGCGATGGCCGCGAGCACGGTGTCGCGGCTGCCTGTGAGGCGTTCGAAGATCGACAGGCGCCAGGTGGAGTAGATGAGGATCTTCGCGACCGCCTCGGCGAAGTCGCCGCCCGGCACCTCGGCCAGGCGGACATTGCGGAAGCCCAGGTCGTTGCGGAAGTACGCGAGCCGGTCCTCATCGGGCACCGGGGAGCCGGCGGGCAGTTCGGGCACGAGCTGCGGATCGGCCGCTGCGGCGCGGGCGAGCAGGAGACGGGCCTGACCGAGGAGGTCGAGGGCGATGTTCGCCAGCGCGATGTCCTCTTCGAGGTCCGGGGCGTTCGAGCACCATTCGGAGATCCGCTGGCTGAAGACGAGCGCGTCATCGCCGAGCATGAGGCAGTACGCCCCGAGGTCCTTAGCATCGACACCGTCGGGCACGGTCGTGTCGACGCCGGCCAGGGGGTCTTCGAAGTCGGTGCCGAAGGCCCAGTTCGCGTCGTTGACGAGCAGTCCGGAGTACGCGTTGTCGTGGTCGCCGTGGTCGACGTTCGTGCCGGCTTCGTCGTGTTCGACGTGGATGGTGGGTTCGTTGTTCGCAGTCATCTCTCGCCCCTTCTCACATATGGGGGACATCGGAGGGGATGTCGTAGAAGGTCGGGTGGCGGTAGACCTTGTCGCCGCTGGGGGCGAACATCGGGTCCTTCTCGTCCGGGCTCGAGGCCGTGATGTCGGAGGCGCGGACGACCCAGATGCTCACGCCTTCGTTGCGTCGGGTGTAGACGTCGCGGGCGTGGTGGACGGCCATCTGATCGTCGGCGGCGTGCAGGGATCCGACGTGGACGTGGTTGAGTCCGCGCTTGCCGCGCACGAAGACCTCGTACAGCGGCCATTCTCCGCGGGTCGAGCCCGCAGTCGAATTGTCCTTCGCCGAGGTGGGGCCGGGGTTGGTCTCGGTCATTTCGCTGCCTCCTCAGGCGTGGTGGTGTCGACTCCGGCGGCAGGAGTCTCGTCAGCCGCCGCCTCGGCGGTCTGGTTCTCGGCGAAGGCGAGCGCGGCTTCGCGCACCCACGCCCCCTCGTCCCAGGCGCGCTTACGATGGGCGATTCGCTGAGTGTTGCAGGGGCCATTGCCCTTGACGACGTCCCAGAACTCGTCCCAGTTCGGGGTGGAGAAGTCGTAGTGTCCGCGCTCTTCGTTCCACTTGAGGAACTCATCGGGGAACGTCACGCCGAGGGCTTCTGCCTGCGGGACGGACATGTCGACGAACTTCTGGCGCAGCTCATCGTTGGTGTGGGTCTTGATGCCCCAGGCCATCGACTGCTCGGTGTTCGGGGAGTTGTCGTCGGGAGGACCGAACATCATCAGCGCCGGCCACCAGAAGCGGTTGACCGATTCCTGGACCATCTCGCGCTGGGCGTCGGTGCCGCGCATCATCGTCATCAGCAGCTCGTAGCCCTGGCGCTGGTGGAAGGACTCTTCCTTGCAGATGCGGATCATCGCACGGCCGTAGGGGCCGAAGGAGGTCCGGCACAGCGGCACCTGGTTGCAGATGGCCGCCCCGTCGACGAGCCAGCCGATCGTGCCGACATCGGTGTAGGACAGGGTCGGGTAGTTGAAGATCGAGGAGTACTTCTGCTTGCCGGCGACGAGCTTCTCGGTGAGCTCGTTGCGTGTGGCGCCCAGGGTTTCGGCGGCCGAATAGAGGTAGAGGCCGTGTCCGGCTTCGTCCTGGACCTTCGCCAGCAGGATCGCCTTGCGCCGCAGGGAAGGTGCGCGGGAGATCCAGTTGCCTTCGGGTTGCATGCCGATGATCTCCGAGTGCGCGTGCTGCGCGACCTGGCGGATGAGCGTCTTGCGGTAGGCCTCGGGCATCCAGTCCCGGGGTTCGATCCGATCCTTGGCCTCGATCGTGGCGTCGAACTGCTCCTGCAGCGCCGCCTCGTCGAACCGGTTGTCGTTCACTTGAGTTGTCATGACCACTCCGCCCTTGGATGTGCCCTTGTCAGGACCTGCCTCGGTCAGCGGCTGCCGACCTCGAATCGGTCCGACCATCGTATGGCCCTCTGGTCCGGGGCATCCATTTACTGACCATTTGTTCTGTATTGTTGCCACCAGTGTCGCACACCCCTCGCCCGGGCGCAATGCCACCTAAGCGAAAGAGCCGCTCAGCCCCGCCGCCGCGCCGAGCCGCCCCCAGCGCGGCGCCCGCCGAATTCAGGTCAGCATCGGATACTTTCAGCGCCGGAGAATGTCCGAGAGCGACCTATATTTCTCGGCAGCTGTCCGATAGTGACCTATTCCCGCCTGGGCTTGACGATGCGTGCGCAACTCGCGGGTCGATTCGCCGCGGGACTTGACACCGAAGACGATCGGCACGATATTTATTGACCAGATGGTCGTTTATTCCCCGACGGGCTGACCGTCCGGAATCACGGGGAACTCTCACCGTCGTCCACACACAGCGGCGCAGGCGCTCCTCGTGCACCGGCGCCCGAACCCGCGACTCGAGGAGGAGCCGACCATGGGGCAGCCCGCCCACGATACGACGACCGCGGAGTCGCAGACCCCGAACGACCCCACCCCCACCGAGGCGGCCCCCGAGTCCCCCACCGAGGCGTCCTCCCCGGTCCCAGAGACCACGAAGTCCTCACCTGAGCTCACCGGTGCGGCCGCGATGTTCGCCAATGACCGAGCGTCCCAGCACTTGGGCATCACCGTCGATGACCACGGTCCCGGGTGGGCGCAGTGCTCGATGACGGTCACCGAGATCATGACCAACGGCCATGACATCACGCACGGCGGCTACATCTTCCTCTTCGCCGACACGACCTTCGCGATGGCCTGCAACTATCCCGGTTCGATCACGGTCGCCTCCGGCGGAGACATCGACTTCCTCAAACCCACACACCTCGGTGACGAACTCGTCGCTCGCGGCCATGAGGTCATCAAGCAGGGACGCTCGGGCATCTACGACGTCACGGTCACCCGCGGCGACGAGATCATCGCCACCTACCGCGGTCGCTCGCGCACGCTGCCCGCCCGCAAGTAGACCTGGCCGACCGCCCGACCTCCCGACCCGCGACCGGCTCCCCGCCGAGCCGGACCACCCCCACCGAACCACCCGTCGACGACCGGACACCGAAGAACGGTGGACCACCTCGGCGGTCTTTGGATCTGACACACAGAAGAGATTCGCAAGGAGACGATGATGACTGAGACCGACCTCGACGCCGGCGAACGGATGAGCCTGGACGAGCTGCGCGCCGACCAGCTGACAAACCTCAAGACCACGGTGACCGCGGTGTACGAACGGGTGCCGTTCTACCGGAAGGCCTTCGACGAGCTCGGCGTGACTCCCGCCGACATCACGAGCCTCGATGACATTGCGAAGCTGCCGTTCACGACCAAGCAGGACCTGCGCGACAACTACCCGTTCGGGCTCTTCGCCGTCCCGCAGGAGCAGGTCGCGCGCATCCACGCCTCCTCGGGAACGACGGGTCTGCCGACGGTCGTGGGGTACACGATGGGCGATCTCGATCGGTGGGGCAGCCTCATCGCGCGGTCCATCCTCGGTGCCGGCGGCAAGCGCGGACAGATGATGCACAACGCCTACGGATACGGCCTGTTCACCGGCGGTCTGGGCGTCCACGGTGCCGAGCGCCACGGCTTCACGGTCGTCCCGATCTCCGGCGGTCAGACCCCGCGCCAGGTGCAGCTCATCCAGGACTTCAAGCCGGACATCATCACGGCCACCCCGACCTATCTGCTCACGATCCTCGACGAATTCCACAAGCAGGGCATCGACCCGACCTCGACGAGCCTGAAGACCGCGATCTGCGGTGCCGAGCCGTGGACGGACGAGATGCGCAAGGAGATCGAGAGCTCCTTCAACATCAACGCCGTCGACATCTACGGCCTCTCCGAGGTCATGGGACCGGGCGTGGCCTGCGAGTCCGCGGTGACGAAGGACGGCCCGACGATCTGGGAGGACCACTTCTACCCGGAGATCGTCGACCCCTTCACCGGTGAGGTGCTGCCCGACGGGCAGGAGGGCGAACTCGTCTTCACCTCGCTGACGAAGGAAGCGCTGCCGATCATCCGCTACCGTACGCACGATCTGGCGACCCTGCTGCCGGGCACCGCTCGCCCGAACTTCCGCCGCATCTCGCGCATCACCGGCCGTTCCGATGACCTCATGATCATCCGCGGCGTCAACGTCTACCCCGCGAACGTCGAGACCGTGCTCTTCGAGTTCGCACCGCTGAGCCCGCACTTCCAGCTCGTCCTCACCCGCCCGGGTCGGATGGACGAGATGACCGTCGAGGTCGAGGCCCGCGAAGGCGTCGGCGCCGTCGAACTCGACGGTCTCGACAAGCTTGTGGCTGCCCGCATCAAGGAGCGCCTCGGCGTCTCCTGCACCATCGACATCAAGCTGCCCGGCGACCTGCCGCGTTCGGTCGGCAAGATGAAGCGCATCATCGACCGCCGCGAAGGTGTGCGCTGAGTTGACGGCGACGGCGCGTGTCACAGCAGGGGTTCCTGCCGGTGGGTTCACCGGCGCGGCCCCGGCCGTGGCGCGTGGCTCCGCCTCTCTTGACGTTCGAGAGGGCACTCACCGAGGTGGCCGATTAGACTGATGCGCATGCCCGAATCGTCCTCACCTGCGTCGACAGCCGCGGATTCGACAACGTCGCCCGCCGAATCGACGACCACCGCGTCGACGTCCTCGTCGACTCCCGCCGCGGCGGCCGCCCCCAAACGCTCCCGCCGCGGCCGTCCCGGATACGACCGGGAGACCCTCATCAACAGGGCCACCGAAGTCTTCGTCTCCCGCGGCTACGACGGCACGTCGATGGACACGGTCGCCCGTGAGCTCGGCATCACGAAGTCGGCGATCTACCATCACGTGACGTCGAAGGAAGAGCTGCTGCATCTGGCGATCAGCCGTGGCATCCGCGCGCTCGATTCCGCTGTGGAGACCGAGAGTATGCGTGAGAACGTCTCCGCACTCGAACGCCTGCGCCTGGCCGTGCGTGCCAGCGTGGTCATCCTCATCGAGTACCACCATTCGGTGACTCTGCTGCTGCGCGTGCGCGGAAACTCAGCCTTGGAACGCGAAGCCCTCGAGGCGCGCCGCAAGATCGATGCGAAGGTCCGGGCTCTCGTCGAGGCGGCCATCGCCGAGGGCGGCCTGCGTTCGGACTTCACCCCCGGGCTCATCACCCGCCTGCTCTTCGGCATGGTCAACTCGATCACCGAGTGGTACCGGCCCAGCTATCCCGTCGACCCCGACACCATCGCCGAGGCGGTCACGACGATGGCCTTCCAGGGGCTGGAGGCCTGAGGCTCAGCCCTCCCCCGGGCGCTCAGTCGATCCGCTCGAGCTCCTGCTCAGTGATTTCAGCGATCAACTCGAAATCCTTGTCCTGATGCAGGACAACAAGGCCATTCACCTCGCCGATCGCGGCAATAAGCAGATCTGGGACCGATGGCGCGCGGTGATGACCCTGGTCAGCCAGGATGCCCTGCACCTCAATGGCTCTTCTCTCGACCGCCGGTGTAATCCCTGCAAGTGGCATCAGGGAAATCGGGGGTGTTTCGATGGCTGCGGACCAGTCTGTTGGGCTCGTCGCCGAATACCCTACTTCCAGCAGAGTCGGGATTGAGATCTGGACCAGACCACGGTTGATCCGGTCCAGCCACTGCTCGGCCTCACCGCTGCGTCCGACTCGAACCAACGCAGATTTGTCAATGAGCCACGTGAGCCCCTTCACCCCCACGCCCCACTCATATGCTGCTCATCTGCCAGTCGATCGAATTTGCGCAGATCCTCGATAGTCGCCGCTTCATCGGAGCGAAGCGCCTCCCGATCAATCGTCCGCCGCAGATATTCAGCACGAGACAACCCCGCGCGCCGAGCCATCGCATCGACTCTCGACAGCGTCTCATCCGAAATGTTTCGGATCAGCACATCAGTCATCTCGCATCACCTCCATTTGATATCCAATGATATCATCCGAACCGCGAAGTGGGAACGGATCACCCACGGCCGCATCGATGAGAACGTCTGCGGCCTGCGCTGTTCGACCCCGAACGGTCCCGTCGAGCTGCCCACCACCCCGGCCACGGCGGCCGGCCCGAACCCGCGGCAGCTCTTCGTCGGCTCCGAAGGGACGCTGGGCATCATCACCGAGGCGACCCTGCGGATCCATCGCGTGCCGAAGGCAGTGCAGGGCGACTCCTGGTTCTTCCCGGACTTCACCTCGGGCAGCGCAGCACTGCGAGAGATGGAGCAGTCGGGACTGCACCTCGACATCGCCCGTCTCTCGGATGCCAACGAGACCGCGTTCGGTCTCGCGCAGCTCGGCAGCGAGCTGCAGCGCAAGGGCGTTCTCGCTTACCTGCGCGCCCGCGGCCTCACGACTCCCTGCCTCCTTATCGTCCGCTACGACGGCACCCCCTCCGATGTGCGTGCGCGTCGGTCCCAGGGCCGTTCGATCGTGCGTCGGCACAAGGGCGTCAACCTCGGCGCGGTTCCGGAGACCTCGTGGGAGAAGCACCGCTTCTCGACTCCGTACCTGCGGGATCAGCTGCTGCGTGAGGGCATGATCGTCGAAACGATGGAGACCTCGACCCCGTGGTCGAAGGTGAATGACCTCCACGGCACGATCACCGCCGGAATCGAGACAGCGATGGTCGAGCGCGGCACTCCTGCATTCGTGCTCTGCCACGTCTCGCATCTCTACGCCACCGGCTGTTCGCTGTATTACACGGTCTTCGCCAAGCAGGAGGTCGGGGCGGAGATCGCCCAATGGAAGGCGCTGAAGTCCGCGGCCAGCGACGCCATCATGGCAGGCGGCGGAACGATCACCCATCACCATGCCGTCGGCACCGATCACGCTCCGTGGCTGCCGGCAGAGGCCGGTCAGATGTGGCTGCGGATGCTGCGTGCGGCCAAGGCCGAGGTCGACCCGACCGGCATCATGAATCCCGGCAAGCTGATGAACGGACCGGAACGACTGTGAGCGGCATCGACGACAAGGGCGACTTCGGCACGGATTCCACAGACCGGGGCTCTGCACGGCCGGTCGCCGACCCGGCGGTCGTGCCCGTGATCCTCAATCCCACGGCACGGCGCGGAGCGGTGCTCAGACGCATCGATCCGCTCGTCCACGCCTTCGCAGCACACGGCCTCGAGGCGCGGCTTGTCAGAAGCACGAGCGCCGACCACGCGAAGAAGCTCACCGCAGAGTGCGCCGCCGAGGGCGCCACGGTCGTCGGCGCACTCGGCGGGGACGGGATGGCACGCACAGTGGCCGCGGGGCTCGTCGACACCGCAACATCACTGGGCGTCATCGCCGGTGGGCGCGGCAATGACCTCAGCGGCAAACTCGGCATCCCGAAAGGCGTCGAAGAGGCCGTGGCCACCATCGCGAACGGAACCGATCGTGCCATCGACGTGCTCGATCTCGACGGCACGATCAGCCTCGGCAACGTCTGCCTCGGCCTCGATTCGACCGTCCAGCGGCATGCGAACTCGACCAGGGTCGTCCGGGGCCATTGGGTGTACCTGTACGGGATCCTGCGTGCGATCCTGCCGCCGAGGAGCATCGACCTCGAGCTGACCGTCGACGGACAGCGCCTCGACTTCCGGGGCCTGACCGCGGGGTTCGCGAATTCCGGCCGCTACGGGGGCGGACTCACACTCTCCCCCGAGGCGGCGATCGACGACGGACTCATCGACGTCGTCCTCCTCAAGGAGGCGTGGCTGCCGAGGCTCGCCATCGAGCTCGTCGCGTTCATGTCCGGCAAGCACGACCGGCATCCGCATATCCACTTCGCCCACGCGCGGGAGGTGAAGATCGACACCCCCGCCGGGGCCGCGCCGGTCGAGATCGTCGCCGACGGCGACGCGGTCGCGCAGACCCCGGCAACAGTGACGATCCGCCCGTCATCCCTCAAGGTCCGCGTTCCCCACGACCGGTGATTCGGGTCGCCCAAGGTTCCGGCGGCAGTCATCCGCCGCGGGAACACTCAGCACAGCGAGAAGGCCCAGTCCCGGACGTTCCGTGCGGTCGAACTGCTCGAAATCCCGCACAGGACGTCCGGAACTCGACAACCTTTTGCGCCCTCAGTACTCTTTGGCCACCAGGGTGAGCACGTCGTAGTTCGCGACGGGCTCCTCGTTCTGGTTGACGACCTGCGCGTCCCAGCGGACCTCGCCGTATTCGTCGGTCTCACGCGGAGTGATGCGCTTAGCGGTGAGCGTCACCTTGAGCTTGTCACCTGGGGAGACGGGCGTGATGAAGTTGAGCCCCTCGAGTCCGTAGTTCGCGAGCACCGGACCCGGGTCCGGCTGGACGAAGAGTCCGGCGGCGAAGGACACGATGAGGTAGCCGTGCGCCACGCGTCCCGGGAAGAACGGGTTCGCGGCGGCCGCCTCCTCGTTCATGTGGGCGTAGAAGGTGTCCCCGGTGAAGTTCGCGAAGTGCTCGATATCGTCGAGCGTGACCTCGCGCCATTCCGAATCCAGGGTGTCGCCGATGCGCAGATCCGCAAGCGACTTCGTGAACGGATGCTCGCCGAGGCGGCGCTCCGATCCGTTGACCCATTCCCCACCGATCGCGGTGAGCATATCCGGGGAGGCCTGGATCGCGGTGCGCTGCATGAAGTGTGTGATACCGCGCAGTCCACCCATCTCCTCACCGCCGCCGGCCCGACCGGGGCCGCCGTGGATGAGGTTCGGCAGCGGCGAACCGTGACCGGTCGACTCGTCGGCATCGTCACGGTCGAGGACGAGCACGCGGCCGTGCCACGGGGCGATCTTCCGGACGAATTCGGTGGCGAACTCACGGTCGTGGGTGACGACGGAGCCGACCAGGGAGCCGCGGCCGCGGGCGGCCAGACGGACGGCATCCTCGGTGTCGGAATAGGTGATGATCGAGGTCACGGGCCCGAAAGCCTCGATGTCGTGGACGGCATCGGACCAGGCGTCATCGGCCTGGAGGACGGTGGCCGCGACATAGGCTCCGCCGTGTTCGGCAGCCAGGCGATCGGATTCCTCACGTCCGCCGGTCAGCAGGTGGGCTCCCCCGGCGATGATCCGGTCGACCGCGTCGAGGACGTCGGTGCGCTGTTTGTCGGAGACGACGGGGCCCAGGCGGGTCGACTTCTCGCGCGGATCGCCGACGCCCTGGGTGGCGAGCTTCGCGATGATCGCTTCGCCGACCGCCTCGGCGTGGGCCTTAGGCACGAACGTGCGGCGGATCGCGGTGCACTTCTGTCCGGCCTTGACGGTCATCTCGGCGACGACGCCGGAGACGAAGAGGTCGAACTCTTGAGTGCCGGGTACGGCGTCGGGACCGAGCAGGGAGAAGTTGAGCGAGTCCGCCTCGGCGAAGAAGCGGGTCCCGCGCTGGGTCACACAGTCGAGCGCGGACAGCGTGCGGGCGGTGTTCGCGGAGCCGGTGAAGGCGATCGCGTCCTGCTCTGCGAGGTGGTCGAAGAGCGGGGTGACGTCACCGCTGACCAGCTGGATCGCGCCGTCGGGGAGCAGACCGGACTCGATCATGTCGGCAACGACGGCGCGGGTCAGGTGGGCCGTATCGGTGGCGGGCTTGACGACGACGGGGACGCCGGCGACGAACATCGGGCCGAACTTCTCGAGCATGCCCCAGACGGGGAAGTTGAAGGCGTTGATCTGCAGGGCCAGGCCCTGTCGGGAGGTGAGGATGTGGCGGCCGACGAAGGTGCCGTTCTTCGACAGGCGCTCGACTCCGCCGTCGAGGTGGACGGTCGAGTTCGGCATCTGGCGGCGAGCGACGCCGGAGTAGGTGAAGAGGGTGCCGATTCCGCCTTCGATGTCGACGAAGGCGTCGCGCTTCGTGGTGCCGGTGGAAAACGAGATCTCATGGTAGTTCTTCGTGCGCTCCATGAGGTAGGTCGCGAGCTTCTTCAGGATCACACCGCGCTGGTGGAAAGTGAGTGCCTGCAGCGCCTCGATGCCGGTGGTCCGGGCATGATCGGCGACAGCGGCGAAGTCGATTCCGGCCGAACTCACCGAGTGCAGGAGCTCTCCGGTGCCGGCGTCGCGGACGGGTCGGGCGGACTCCGTCGCTCCGGGTGTGTGCCAGCCTCCGGCCACATAGGAACTGAGGATTTCGGTCATGCTTTGCTCTCCCTCGCGGAACGACGTCTCCCGGTTCACGGTGGCCGATGTCGGCACCGCTGCCGATTCATAGAAATATACTAACCAATTGGTCGGTAATTGTCATCGCAAGGAGTGGCGTACGCCACTGCGCTGGTCTATGATCGAGAGCGATTACTGACCGAACGGTCACCATCGGCCGGCCCGAAGACGGACTCGCCGGTGCGCCGCGGTCCTCGGCAATGTCGCCCAGCAACGGAAAGTCCAGGCATGTCCACAACCGCTCAGCACACGATCACCCGCGAGGAGCGCAAGGTCCTCGCCGGCACCCTCGTCGGCACCACCATCGAGTGGTACGACTTCTTCATCTACGCTCAGGCCGCCGGTCTTGTCCTCTCGGCTCAGTACTTCGGCCCGCTGGCCTCGGACAATCCGGCGCTCGGCCAGATCATGGCCTGGGCGTCTCTGGGTATTTCGTTCCTCTTCCGACCGTTGGGCGCAGTCCTCGCCGGCCACCTCGGTGATCGGATCGGGCGCAAGAAGATGCTCGTGCTCACGCTCATCCTCATGGGGGCCGCGACCTCGCTCATCGGCCTGCTGCCGAACTACGCGATGATCGGCATCGGCGCACCGATCCTGCTCACCCTGCTGCGGATCCTCCAGGGCTTCTCCGCCGGCGGCGAATGGGGCGGTGCCGCACTGCTGTCGGTCGAGCATGCCCCGGTCTCCAAGCGCGGGATCTTCGGCGCCTACCCGCAGATCGGCGTGCCCGTGGGCATGATTCTCGCCACCGGCGTCATCTGGATCCTGACCACCGTGCTCACCCCCGAACAGTTCGCGAGCTTCGGCTGGAGGATTCCGTTCCTCTTCTCCGTCGTCCTCGTGCTCGTCGGCTATTACATCCGCCGCCAGGTCGAGGAGTCACCGGTCTTCGCCGAACTCGCCGAACGCAAGGCCGAGTCCTCGGCCCCGCTGGGCACGCTGTTCAAGAAGAACACGAAGGAAGTCGTCCTCTCTGCGCTCATCTTCATCGGCAACAACGCCGTGGGCTACATGATCATCGCGTTCTTCGCCGCCTACGCCTCTCGTCCTCTCGCCGAGGGCGGATCCGTCGGCCTCGACCGGGCGCCCGTGCTGCTGGCGACGACCCTGGCGAGCTTCGGTTGGCTGGTGTTCACGATGTGGGGCGGTGCGCTGTCGGACAAGCTCGGTCGCGTGCGCACCTTCCAGATCGGCTACGTCCTGCTCATCGTGTGGCTCATCCCGACATTCCTCATGATCGACATGGCCAATATCTGGATGTACGGCATCGGCATCTTCGTCCTCACCGTCGGCATGGGCCTGTCCTACGGCCCGATGTCGGCGATGTATGCGGAGATGTTCCCCGTCGAGGTCCGCTATTCAGGTGTGTCGATCGGCTATGCGCTCGGCGCGATCCTCGGCGGCGCCTTCGCCCCGACCATCGCCGAGACCCTGCTGGCCGAGACGGGTTCGTCGATCTCGATCGCGATCTACATGATCATCGTGTGCGTCATCTCGCTCATCGGCGTCAGCCTCGTCAAGGAGACGAAGGGCAACGACCTCGGTTTGGCCAAGCTCCACTGAGACTGCAGCGAACCCCCGGTTCGTCACCTGCACCTCGATTTCCTGGTCGATCCACGGTGATTCCTCGGCCTGAAATGCCGTGGATCGACCCAACAATCCACCGAGGCGGCGCACCCGCTCAGCAGCTCTCGCATAGGCTGATGAGATGACTGCACCGACCCCTTCTGAGCTGACGTATCCCGACATCGAAGCCGCGGCCGCCCGGATCGCCGGACGGGTGCGGCCGGTCACCGTAGCCTCGGCACAGCCGGGCACCCTCGCCCAGGCGGCCTCCCCCACCGCGGCCACGTGGAGCTCCGGTCCCGCCGAGGACCCGAACGCATCCGGCCTGCTCTTCGCCCTCGAGTTCATGCAGTACACGGGCACGTTCAAGGCCCGCGGTGCGCAGAACTTCATCCAGGCGCATCTCGCCGAGGGCACCTTCCCCGAGGCGGGAGTGACGATCGCCTCGGGCGGCAATGCAGGCCTTGCCTGCGCCTGGGCCGCCCGTGCCGCCGGTGTGACGGCGACTGTCTTCCTGCCGACCACGGCACCGAGCGTCAAGGTCGAACGGCTGCGCTCCTATGGGGCGCGTGTGGAGTTGGTCGGTTCCGAATACGCCGAGGCGGCCGCGGCCTGCCAGGAATTCGTCGACTCATCGGGTGCGTTGGCCTCGCACGCCTACGACCATCCGCTCATCGCGGCCGGTGCCGGCACCCTGATGACCGAGATCCTCACGCAGGTGCCCGACCTCGACACCGTCGTCGTCTCCGTCGGAGGCGGCGGACTGTTCGCCGGTGTCGCGACGGCCGCGACCCATCACGGAGTGCGCACGGTGGCGGTCGAACCGGAGAACTGCCGGGCGCTGAACGCCGCAGTGGAAGCGGGTGAGCCGGTCGACGTCACGGTCGATTCGCTGGCAGCGGACTCGCTCGGCGCACGCCGGGTCACGCCGCTGGCACTGGAGGCGGCACGGTCGGATCTGGTCACCTCGGTGCTGGTCAGCGATGAGGCGATCATCGGAGCGCGGCAGCACCTGTGGGATGACCACCGGCTGGCGGTCGAGCATGCGGCGGCGACGGCATTGGCGGGAGTCCGCGGTCAATACGGCGAGTCGGCGAGCGACGGGAAAACTGTGAGCGGCTATGTGCCGGTCGAAGGAGAGAAGGTCTGCGTCGTACTCTGCGGGGCGAACACGAGCCTCGGCGATCTCTGATCTGGGGACGGCCGCCTCGGCGACGTCAGCGCGTTCGGTCGCGGTCCTTGGACTTCAGTGAGGCCTTGATGAGGCCGAAGATCGCGAGCGCCACGACAACGGTGATGATGGCCTTGACGAGGAACCACGCGACGGAGAACGCGACGTTGACCACCCACCACGCGATGATGATGGCGATGATCGCGCCGATGACGCTCCACACGGTACTCATCTTCATGCCTCCAGCCTAGGCCCGAGTGCACGGCGGTGCAATGCGCGCGGTGATCGTCCCAGCCGATACCCAGCAGTCGTGCAGTTCGTCAGCCGAGCACCGCACCGGACCGGACCGCGCGGGCCGACCACCGGCGGTCGGCGAAGCCCACCTCGATCGGGTGGTCGAAGGCGGCAGAGACCTGCTCGGAGGTGAGCACCTCGGCGATGGGACCGGCAGCGGTCAGCCGACCGTCGGAGATGAGCGCCGCGTGCGTGGTGGTCTCCGGAATCTCCTCGAGATGGTGGGTGACCAGCAGTGTTGCCAGCTCCGGCGAGCGCAGCGACAGGGCATCGATGGTTTCGAGCAGCTGTTCGCGGGCGGCGACGTCGAGACCTGTGGTCGGTTCGTCGAAGAGCAGCAGCTGCGGGTCAGCGATGAGCGCACGTGCCACGAGCGCACGGCCCCGCTCCCCCTGCGACAGCACCTTCCACCCGGCATCGGCACGAGAGCCCAGCCCCACCTCGGCGATCTGGGCATCGGCCTTCGCAATATTCGCATTTGCGGGTTCCCACCGCATGGGGCGCTCGACGGTGCCGGTCAGCCCGGTGAGGACGACCTCGCGGACGGTGAGGTTCGAGCGCAACGGGTGGCGCGGGTTGACGTGTCCGATGAGGCGGCGCAGGGCTGCGAGATCGACCCGACCCATGCGTGATCCGAGGATGTCGACGGTGCCCGAGCTCGGGAACACCTGCGCCGAGGCGAAGCTCAGCAGGGTCGACTTCCCCGCCCCGTTCGGCCCGATGAGCACCCAGTGTTCGCCGGCACCGATACGCAGATCGATGCCGTGGAGAATGTGCGTCTGCCCTCGGCGGAACGTCACATCGGCGATATCGAGCACAGTCTCCGCCACGTCTCACTCACCCCTCAAGATCGACGGCCCCACCGGCCGGTTGGACCCATTCGATTCTAGGACCCACCTCGCCGAGGCGGCTCCCACCCTGAGATTCCGACGTTTCGCATGGTGGATCAGGAGCTCGCCCCACTGCCGCGGTCTCATCAGTGCGGTCTCGTCAGTGCAGCGTCGGGCCATAATGGAGACATGCACAACGGCGCCGATTCGAATGAGGACCTCCGCGAGGAATATCGCATCAAGATGCGCGGTCGGCTGCTGCGCCGGTCGGCGTCGTTCAACGTCGCCCACGCCGTCGACAGCCTCGAACCCGGCACCGGCGCGCAGAGCATCCAACGCGCGCTCACGCTGCTCAACCTCGTCGGGCTCATCGCCGGGGAGCGCCGTGAAGGCGCGAGCCTGTCCGAGCTCGCCTCGATCAGCGGTCGACCGAAGGCCAGCGTCCACCGCATGCTCCAGGCGCTCATCGCCATGGGCTACGTCGAACGCCTCGAAGAGGGCGGGTATCGCCTCGGCGTGCAGTCGCAGATCCTCGGTCAGCTGGCCCAGAAGTCGGTCGATCCCCTGGTCACGGAGTCAGAGTCGAGTCTGCTGCGCCTGGCCGAACTCAGCCAGGACACCGTGTTCCTCACTCTGCGCACGGGCAGCTATTCGATCTGCGCCCGCCGCGAGGAGGGCTTCGGTGAGATCTTCAACAACGCCCTGTCCGTAGGCGACCGACATCCCCTGGGCATCGGCGCCGGATCGCTGGCGATCCTCTCCGAGCTCTCCCCCGCCGAGGTGGACGCCCAGTTCGAGGCCAACGCCGAGATCCTCGCCGAGAGGTATCCGAAGGTCTCCGTCCCGCACCTGCGCGACATCATCGATCAGGCCCGCATCGACGGCTTCGTCCACAATCCGGGGCTCTTCGCCAAGGGGTCGTGGGCGGTGGCAGTGCCGCTGCGCATCCGCGGTTCCCGCCCACGTGCGGCCCTGTCGATCGCCTCGATCGCCGACCGCGTCACCGGCTCCCGAGTCGAACGCCTCGTCGCTCTGCTGCGCCGGGAGTCGAAGGCCATCGCCGAGGCGCTGAGCTCCCAATCCGATCCTGCGCCGGAATCGGGAGACCTCTGAGGCGAGCGCCGACGCAATCAGCTGAGGCCTCCTTCACCCCGCCGAGGCGGCCCCGCGTTCGGCCGCCACCGAGCTGAGTACCTCGCCCATCCACCCCACGGCCGCCGGGTTCGGCCCCGAGCGGGTGACGAACGAGACCCGACGCTGCCCGAGGTCCTGCTTCGCAGGCCGGACGACGACGTCGAAGTCTGTGTCGACGGCGGCTTCGGTGGTCAGCGCACAGCCGAGTCCCTCGGCGACAAGACCGTGGATCATGTAGAGGTCATCGCTGCGCATGACCTCGCGCACCTCTCGGCCGAGGGAGCGGTACACCCGCCTGAGGACACGCACGGAGGCCTCGGATTCGCTGTGGCTGCACACCCAGTCGACGTCGCCCATCTGCTCGAAGTCGAGGACCTCGTGGGCGGCGAGTTCGCCGTCGCGGGCGACCATGACCCGGTAGGGCTCGTCGAGGAGAGTGCGCAGGCGCAGTTCGGGCCCGGCGAATTCGGGCAGTTCGGGAATGTCATAGATGAGTCCGGCATGGACCTCGCCGCCGTGAAGCAATCGGATCACTTCGCTGGGTTCGGCCTCGACGACTTCGACCCGGACGTCTCTGCTGTGTCTCAGTTCGGCGATCGCGGCCGGCAGCAGTCGTGAGCCGATCGAGGAGAACGACCCGATCCGCAACGTCACCACACCCGCGTCCCGCTGAGCAGTCACGAGCTGTTCGGCGCGATCGATGCGCGCGAGCACGGGAGCGATCTCCTCGGCAAAGGATTCACCCAAGGGCGTCAGACGCGTTCCGCTGCGGGACCGGTCGACGAGCCTGATCCGGAGGTGGGATTCGAGGGTACAAAGATGATGGGTCACGGTCGGGACTCCGTGGTCGAGCACCTCGGCGGCCCTGTTGAGACTCCCCTCGTCACGGATCGCCAGGAGGACCCGGAACTGCTGCAGATTCATCATGTCATAGAGACTATGTCACTAAAGTCGAAATCTTGCTATATCGTAGGCCGACCGGAGTGCCTAGTGTGGGCCGTATGCTCCCCGATTCCACGCTTCACCCGACCATGCCGACCGCCTCTCCTGACACCCCCGCGGAGGCGTCCGTCGGCACACGCATCGACCCTCGTCACCACACCGCGCCCTATGCCGAGGCCCTGCGGTCCCTGGCCTCCGAGGACTGGTTGCGTCTGCATGTTCCCGCCCACCAGGGCAGTGCCGACCACGCCCCGGGACTGGCCGAGATCGTCGGCGAGGCCGGCATGGGCATCGACTTCCCCATGCTCTTCAGCGGCATCGACCAGGAGAACTGGCGGATGATCAACCACGATCGCATCACCCCGATCGTGGCCGCCCAGCAGCTCGCCGCCGAGGCCTGGGGCGCGTCGCGGACCTGGTTCATCACCAACGGCGCATCCGGCGGCAACCACATCGCCACGACCGTCGTGCGCGGACTCGGCCGCGAGTTCGTCCTCCAGCGCAGCGTCCACTCCTCCGTCATCGACGGCGTCATCCACGCTGATCTGCGTCCGCACTTCGTCCACGGCCGGGTCGACCCGGGACTCGGCTCCTCCCACGGAGTGACCCCCGCCGAAGTCGACTTCGCGCTGACCGAGCATCCGGACTCCGCGGCCGTCTATCTCGTCTCACCCAGCTACTTCGGCGCGGTGGCCGACATCGCCGCGATCGCCAAGGTGGCCCACTCCCACAATGTCCCGCTCATCATCGATGAGGCCTGGGGATCCCACTTCGGGATGCACCCTGACCTGCCGGTCAACGCCGTGCGCCTGGGCGCGGATCTCGTCGTCTCGAGCACCCACAAGGGTGCTGGGTCCCTCGCGCAGTCCGCGATGGTCCATCTCGGTCACGGCCCCCAGGCGAAGCGCATCGAGATGCTCGTCGACCGGGTGGTGAAGTCCTACCAGTCGACCTCGAGCAGCGCGATCCTTCTGTCCTCGATCGACGAGGCCCGCCGTCATCTCGTCACCCACCCCGAGGCGATCGGAGCGGCCCTGGACACTGCGGAGGAGATCCGTGATCGGGTGCGAAGCGACTCGCGGTTCCGCGATGGCACTCCCGACATCCTCGGCGGTCATGATGCGATCGCGGTCGATCCGTTCAAGGTCGTCATCGACACCCGCGGGGCCGGGATCACGGGATCACAGGCGCAGTATCTGCTCATCCGGGATCACCGGATCTACTGCGAGCTCGCGACGCCCTCGGCCCTCGTCCTGCTTGTCGGCGCCACCTCGCCGGTCGACGTCGAGCGCTTCTGGACCGCCCTGCAGGCCCTGCCCCGTTCGGAGTCGGAACCCGAGCGGCCCATCGTTCTTCCCGGCACCTGCGTGAAGCGCCTCGAGATCAGTGATGCCCACTTCGCCGAGGCTGCCACGGTTCCCTTCGCCGAGGCGGTCGGTCGGATCTCCGCGGATTCCCTGGCCGCGTATCCGCCCGGTGTGCCCAATCTCCTGCCCGGCGAGGTGCTCAGTGCTGAGGTCATCGACTTCCTCCGGACGACCGCCGCGGCACCGTCGGGGTATGTGCGTGGGGCCCAGGATTCGCGGATGGACACCTTTCGCGTCGTGGCCGAAGACTCACCGCCGGTGACTCGCGCATCGAACACTGTGGCTCCCGCATAGCGCGCTGCGACTCCCACATAGAGCGGAGCGTTCCGCCTCCGGTAGCGTGATGAGCATGCCTGAGACTTGCGACTCGACGACCGTGTCCCTGCCGATCACCGAACTGCGGGACCTCTACGTCTCAGCGATCACCGCGTCCGGCGGGTCACCCGCGCTGGCGCAGTCCTTGGCGGAGGCGACCGTTGCCGCCGAGCGACGGGGCAAGACCCAGGTCGGCACGGCGCACCTCTTCGACTACCTCGACGGCCTCGAGGCCGGCCGCATCAACGGGCAGGCGCGGCCGAAAGTGACGAAGCAATTGCCGGCAGCACACCACGTCGATGCCGACCGCGGCGCTGCGCAGCTCGCCTTCGACGCCGCTTTCGACGACTTCGCCTCGTCTGCCGCAGACCTCGGCATCTCCGTGCTCAACATCGCCAACGCCTTCACCGCCGGCGAACTCGGCTATTACACGACCCGACTAGCGGAGCGGGGTCTTTTGGCGTTTGCAGGCGCCAACTCGCCGGCGCTCATGTCGCTGTTCGGCTCACCGGGTTCGGCGACCGGAACGAACCCCTTCTCATTCGCCGTCCCGCACCCCGATGGCCCGCGCATGTTCGACCAGGCGACCAGTGCCACAGCCTGGGTCAACGTCCGGGACGCTGCCGAACGAGGAGAGGCGATCCCCGAGGGGTGGGCACTGGACCCGAGCGGGGCGGCCACGGTCGATGCCGAGGCCGCCCTCGCCGGTTCCCTGCTGCCGTTCGGCGGGGTCAAGGGCAGCAATGTGGCTCTCATGATCGAACTCCTCGCCATCCACGGCGGGGGCCGCTTCTCAGTCGACGCGCCCGCCTTCGACTCGGGGCAGGAGAACCCGGGCACGGGACTGTTCGTCATCGCGATCGCGCCAGACGCGTTCGATCCCGACTATTCGCAGCGGGTCACCGACCACCTCGACCGCCTGCACGCCAGCTTCGGCGTCGACTTCGGTCGCAAACGCAGCCTCGAAGCCGTCGAGCTGCCGGAGGAACTCCACTCAGCGCTGCTCACCCGCAGCCGCAGCTGAGCTTCGCCGACCGCTCGAGTTACCGTCGAGCGCACACCACATAACTCGCTACAGCGACGGCAACGTGAGCGGTCGGCGTGTGTGCTCAGTCGCCGAGGGTGGCAAGTGCCGCCTTGATCCGCTCCCTGGCGTCGGGATCGGTTTCAGCCAGCGGGCGCCTCGGCAAACCGACGGGGACGCCGCGCAGCTCGAGTCCCGTCTTCACGGCCTGGATGAACGGTTCGGACATCATTGCGTCCTTCAGCGACATCGGGATCCGGAACGGATACGACTGGACGGGTCCGTCGATGAGCAGCTTGCCGTTCAACGACACCGCAGACAGCGATCCGGGGATCTCCGAAGAACGGGCCTGGTCTCGGTGATGAGTGAATTCGTCGCTGTCTTGCCTCCGGCGAACATGTCTCTGCCCCAGTTGAGGAAATAGCGTCCGCGGTTCTCCGAACGGATCCGACCGCCGACTCGGCAACCCGATTCCAGCAGCGTCATATCCCAATCGCGCAGTCGCCATGCTGCAGACAGTCCGGCGAGTCCGCCGCCGACGATGACGGCATCTTTCATGGGGAGCACCCCCTCTCTTCTCTGAGCGTCCCCGCACCTTCACGCGGATCATCGGCACACCGAATAAAATGTGATCACATTTTTTCGCAAGTGTTTTGATCGCATCCGATTCTGAGGGATCTGCCGTGGGTGAAGACCTAGGTTGCCGACCTCCGAAATCAGCCGTGCCGATCAGTCATGCACGCATGGCTGACCCTGCGCGGAAACATGGGTCGCTATCGGATAGCTGCGCCGAAATATAGGTCACGATCGGACACTTCTCAGCGGGAAAAGTATCCGATCGTGACCTATATTTGCTGGAACGTCTCCGAAAGTGACCCCTAGCCGCCTGTCTGACCCCGCCCTGAGTGTATCGCCCCCTGAGTCTGGGCCGATCCGCCCCCAGCGTTCGACCTTCAGGCGCCCAACCCGGCGCGGATGCGGCGGACGGCGTCGTCGAAGGACTCCTCGGTCACCTCGGCGGCTGCCCCCGGGACCACCGGCGTCGACGGCATCCATGAGTCGGCGCTGGTGCTCGTCACGAGCACGGGCACCGGGGAATGCTGGATGATCCGGGCCGCATTCGTACCCAGGAAGACCCGGGAGCGGCGCCCCTCCGACGAGGACCCGATGACGAGCAGTTCGCCGGGCTCCCATTCGATCGCCGCCAGAGCCGCCTTCCAGTCCTTGCCGATTCCGACCGCCTCGGCGATGGGCTCTCCTGCCGCAGCCTCCCCGTGGTCGGCCCCGTCGAGGCTGTCGATCGCTTCGGCCTGCGCGGCCTTCAGCTCGGCGTCCAGCGCCCGGCGTGCGGATTCCTCGTCGAGGGACTCCGGCGGAACGGTACGGCCGCTGACGCCGAAGGCCGCGATGCGCAGACGCGCGCAGGTGGCGTGAGCGAACCCGGCGGTCGCCGCGAGCACCGCCGGCACCGGGGAGGAATGCAGCGGCCGGTCGGAGGTTGCGCTCACGCGGATCCGCCCACGGGTTCCCTCGGTGCCGGTTCCGAGAACGATCATCGTGGCCCGGTGGGCGGCCGCCTCGGCGAGGAGGCCCTTCGCCTGGGAACGGTTCTCCACGGCCACCGCCACGGTGGTCAGATCGGGACAGATCTGCGCCGCCGCAGCCTCGGCCTCGCGCACCGCCTGCCGAGAGCGCTTCTTCGCCCACGCAGCGAACTGCAGGTCGCTGCCGATGGTGTCCGGCCCGTCATCGGCGGTGGGCCGATCGAGGGCCCGGGCAACTTCGTCGCCCCGACCGTGTTCGCCGATGTGAAGGTCGGCTCGGAAGCCTCATAGGAGGAGATCTTCGGACCCGTCG
>NZ_JAJB01000017.1:0-11204 GCF_000583215.1 Brevibacterium sp. VCM10 | reverse complement strand
TGCGTGCACAGTGCCGCCGTGGGCTTCGAGATCGGCGACGAGGTGGTCGATGATCGCCTGGGATCCGCCGACGGGACCCGGCCAACCGCCGGCGTGGGCGACCGTGGAGAGCATCGTGGCGGTGGCGGCCGTGCCCATCGCCGGCAGCCCGCCGATGGCGTGTGCGGCGACCCCGGTGAACAGTGACTGCGTCGATTCGTGGGACAGCGGAATGTTCCAGACAGGACTGGCCTGGCTCAGCAGTCGGAGACCGAATTTCACGATGTTCGCGATGCCTGGAACGTCGCGCAGGGTCTCGGGCACGGAGCGTTTGTCACCGAGGGAGAGCCAGATCGCGTCATCGACACGTTCGAGGAGCGGTGCGAAGAATCGCCGCCATTCGGGTCCTGCCTCGCCGAGGCGGTCGACCGTCTCATCGAGATCGTGGAAGGCCAGCGCGGCGGGCTTGTTATCCAGCGGTTGGGCATAGGAGATATCGGGAGTCGTCAGCTCCATGCCGCGAGCGCGCAGGTCGAAGTCGACGAAGAAGGGACTGGCGATGGCCAGTGGGTGGACGGCCGAGCAGATGTCGTGAGTGATGCCTGGGGCCAGTCCGAGGTCGAGGGTGCGGGCACCGCCGCCGATCGTCGGCTGAGCTTCGAACACTTCGACGCTCAGCCCGGCGCGGGCCAGGGTGACGGCGGCGGCCATGCCGTTGGGACCACTTCCGACGACGACTGCATCAACACCAGTGCTCATGTGGCCAGTCTAGGGGAGGAGGTGATCAGCTATCGCCTGCCAAACCGACAGTACGTAATCTTTGCCTGTTTGCCGCGCTTTCGGACGTACCTCGAATTCGTCGTCGTCATGCCGAATGAATATTGAGGAGCGAATCCACGCCTTTCCGACTGGCGGTCCGAGGAATGCTTCGACTGTACGGTCGCCGAGCGAGAACCGCATTCCGTGTCTGTATGTCTCATCGTTTATGCCCGCGAAAACAGTACTTGTCGGAAAGTAGTTCCGTGCAGTTCTGACGTCGAACACATGTAGGAGCACGTTCAGTGAGTTTTGCTCCTCGTTCGATAGATAGGTGCCAAGTCGGCGGAACTCTTCCTCAACGTAATCCAGCTCTGTACGCTCGACGACGCACCGTCGGGCCAATTTTTCTATTCTGCGCCTCGCAGTCGGGGACAGCGAATTCCGGAAATATCCGATTCTAAGGTCAAAATAGTGATCAGATTTCTGGTGGAACAGCCAAATTCCACTTTTCCCGTCATACCCCAGATCAATGTCCAACCCCCAGTTCTCGTTTCCGGTCGCGCCGGATTGGAGCCAAGGACGGTCGTTTCCGTCATTGTGTGAAAATTTGAATCGACGACGACTGCCTTTCTCGCCTCTCGCAGATCCGCTAGCTTCATGGAAGGCCTCAGATATTTCGTCTGCCGATGACAGAAAGAGAGAGATGTTCTCGGCTATTTCACGGGACCGAGGAAATGAATCGCTCGTGGCCAACTCAATGAGGTTGCTACTACCTGTCTCCTCGGCGAAGGTAGATAATGCATGCCAAAGATGGGGTTTGTCGGTGTGATTTGCTACCAGGGTTGGCAGCTCCCTCCAGGAAACGATACGGGTCGAGTCGGGGCTCCTTTCGTCTCCAATATGTCGAGCTGCTTCTTCCGTTCTACGCTCGGGTATTAACACGATCAGGAGCCCGTCCGGATTGCTGGCGACGAGTTCTGCCTCATATCTCGCTAGCTAATGAGAGCCGAACTGCGCCCACACCTTGTCTTCGATATAGATAGTGGGTTGGCTGTCCCGATAGAGGACGTGGTCAACTCTATTGCCCTCGGTGAAAGTGACTTCTTTGTCGGTGCTCCAGATGTCGCCGCGGAACTTCAAAGCTCGAGCGAAATTCGTCGCCTCGTCATCTTGTCTGAGGATGTAGTCAAGTAACGCTTGTGCTGTGGCCTCTTGCTTTCGCTTCCCGGCGCTTGCTTCACCGACGTCTTTCGAATGGGCTCTGTCCCCGCGAAATACGATATCGATGGCCCGAGTGAACATTCGAGCTATCTCGAGACCTTCTTTTTCATACTTTCTGACAGCTGAGTTCTTCATGAAGTCATCGTGCCACCAGTAGACGAGATCGCTGAGTGTTCTAGCGTGAAAATTTTCGAGACTTCGATGCGATTAGCGTGAGCCTTTCAGCATCGTCGGTAAGCTCTGTCGAAGAAGGCGACTTCGAGGTCGACCGCCCGCTGCCAGATGCGGGTGAGGGTCTCGGCTTCTGAACTCTGGTCGTCGGCTGCCGGGAAAACACGCTCGAGTTCGTCGACGAGGAACTGCACCCACCCGCGGAAGGCATCGCCTCGGTGGAGGTCGATCCAACCTCGGTGAACCTGTCGCTGCGGCATTTCCTTTCGGGACTCGGCCCAGTCGAGATAGAGCCATTCGGCCACGACGAGGACGACGAGCAGCTGCGGATACGACGCCGAGGCTACTGACGAGTCCATGAGATCGCGGAAGTTCGCAGTCGGTGTCGCCAGCTCCGAGTGGAGATATTCGGCTGGGTCGATTCCCAATTGGGCGAAGGAGTCGACGAAATAGGTGTCCTCATCGGCGACGAGCATTCCCAGCTGTCGAGCGAACCGCAGCTTCGCCTCAAGTTCATCGGCGTGAGCCACGCACACGCCGAGCATGGACAGAAACGACTCGAAGAACTGATAGTCCTGCACCAGATAGTCGCACATCACGGCGTCGTCGATGCTGCCGGCGAAGAGCTCCCGGACGAATCTGCGGTCGACCGCTTCCGCCCACCGTCTGCTTGTCGAACTCATCAGCGCCGACACCGCTCCGTCGGCGGCCACCTCGATCGATGCACCGATACCTGTGGTTGTCATCGTTGTTCCACGCCCTCCGCCGGTACTCACCGGATTAGGTTCGGCCGGTCCAGGTCTCGATTGTCGAATACCCATGTCGCGTTCTCCCGCGGAGACGCCTCGGAGAAGTACAGTCGTTGACCGCCGACATAGCGATGATTCGATGTGGCCTCGGGATCGGCGTCGAAGGCTCCGGCAAACCGGTCGTTTCCTCGTGGGACCGAGACTTCAAACGGAACATCGACCCACACACTCGCATCCCAGGGATCCACGAGCTCGGGCCGGTGGAGGAAGATTCCCTCGATGAGGAGGACACAGTCGTTCGGCAGACTCAGAGGCTCCGGAGCAATCGGCCGATCCGCCTCGACGTCCCACACAGCTGGAACGATCGAGCCGCCTCGTCGAAATGGTTCGACGACGGAATCGACGAATGCTCCGTAGTCATAGGAACGGCGATAGAAGGTGTCGGGCCCCTTGCCTTGGGCGTAGCGGATCGCCCGAGCGTGGTGGAAGCCATCGATGCTGATGGCGGTGACCCGGCGGTCGGAAATATGTCCAGGAACGTTCGCAACGGTCTTGGCCAAATTCACGAGCTCGTGAGCGAGCATTGTCTTCCCGGCCCCATCGACCCCATCGAGGGCAATGAGCGCACGTTGCCCCGGCCGGACTGCGCGGAGCTCAGCCAACAGGTGTCGTAGGACCGTGTCCCGGGACCTCACCGGGCTGTGGACCCGGCGGGGGAGACCGACTGTGGGGCCGCCTCGGCGAGGGTGTCGGACACGTACTCCGCGATCCGGTCGGCGGCAGACTGACGGCCTGACGACTGCTCGGCGGACTCAACGGACGGGTTGTAGTTCGTGTTCGTGTTGATGTCGTAGACGATCTGCCGGCCGTCAGCGGTCTCGATGAACTCGATGCCGGCGATCTCGATGCCGAGGTCGGCCAACAGCGACTCGAGGCGGCCGATCAGCGGCGTTGCGGCCGTGATCTCCTCACGAAGGGCGAACTGGGGAGTCGCCTCGACGTCGGCAGCAGCCCCGGCGCCGGGAATCGTGCAGGCATCGGCCGGGCAGAGTTCGAACGATCCGCCCGAGACGTCGACGCGCACCGCATAGTGGAAACGTCCGCCGATGAACTCCGCGCGGGTGACGAACGGCTGAGCCGGCTGCACATACTCCTGGATGAGGGTGATGCCGTCGATCGGCGCATTCGCTCCACCGGGCGCGAACTCAGCGGCGACCGCCTCGAGCTCGGCATGGGAGTCGAAACGACGTACACCGAGGCCCTTGCCGCCCTGATTGTGCTTCGTGATGAACGGGGGAGTGAAGCCGGCAGCGGCCTCGACGAGTGCCTGCGGCCCGAACGCGGCCGCGGTGCGCGGCGCGTCGAAACCGTGACCGGACAGCTCGCGATGCTGACGGATTTTGCTCACCTCGAGCTCGTAGACCCCTCGACCGTTGATGACCCGACGGCCCGCCGCAGCCAGCCAGTCAAGGACGGCGCGGCCGTACTCCTTCACATGCGGATCGGTTCGGGTGTGCGCCGATGCCGACAGCCGCGACCAGAACACTCCGGCAGGAGGCTCGGCGGACAGGTCGATCAAGGTCTCGGGCAGCAGCCATTCGACGTGTGCGACGCCGAGGCGGTCGAGCGCCTCGGTGAACGGGGCGATCCATTCCGGATTGTCGTGGATGATGTAGACCGCCGGATCACCGGTGGCAGGCAGGGCATGAGAACTCATCGCGAACCTTCACTGTGGGAAGCCGATGCGGACTGCGGAAGCATCGGCGGATCTGCTCAACAATCCTACGCCCTAGCGTGGACCCCTTCGCCGCGTCAGTGCGGCGACGTAGACTCGGGACATGGCTATCGCAAAGCAGCCCGTTGTCGTGCTCGACGCCCCTGACGCCGGTGAACTCGCTGAGTTCTACGGCAAACTCCTGGACTGGTCGGTCACCGTCGAAGACGACGGCACCTGGGCAGAAGTCGTCTCCAACTCCTGGCCGCCGATCTGCATCCAGCAGGTCGAGGACTACCACGCACCCAGCTGGCCCAGTCAGGCCCACCCGCAGCAGATGCACCTCGACGTCATGGTCGACGACCTCGACGTCGCCGAGAAGGCCGTGCTCGAGATCGGTGCGGGCAAAGCCCCCGAACAGCCGGGAGAGACGTTCCGCGTATTCCTCGACCCGGCCGGCCACCCGTTCTGTCTCTGCAAGGGATGATCACACCACCGAGGCGGCCCCACCCGCCCGTGGCGCGCTGAGTCGTGCGCGCGCTCGCCTCGTTTGCTGACCGTGACCCGATCCCGTGGGCCAATGGTGCCGGTCAGACCACTGAGCTCGTCTCCCTGGCTGACTCCGCGCAACTGACTCCAGGGCTGCGTCCATGGCGGTTGAGCATCGCCCGACTCGAACGTGTGGGGCCGTTCTCAGCCCTGCCCGGAATGGCGCGCACCTTCCTCCCCACCGCCGAGGTGGCCCTGGAGATCGACGGACACGTGCACCCGGTGCCGGCGCTCAGTCCGGAGCACTTCCACGGAAGTCAGAACGTGAGCCTCGTCGGATTGGCAGAACCCTGCTTCGCCGTCAACCTCATGGTCGCTGACGACGGCGCCGGCGACGGCGCCGGCGACTCCGGCGCTGGTGCGGGTGAAGGATCCGCCTCGGCCCACGGAGAGCTGCAGATGAGCATCGGTGAGCAGTTCCCGGCCAGCAGATTCCGGTTTGTGCTCACTCTCGAATCGGGGGTCGATTTCCCGCGTTTTCAGTTGCTCGAGCTCGAGCGGGGCGAGGTTGCTCCAGATGAGGTCTCGGTGGCCGTCCTCCACTCCGAAAGTGGCGACGCGCACATCTGAGAAGTCGGTGAGAACCGACTGTCACGGGCGTCACATTCCTGCGTATCGTCCCAGGTGAAGTCGCCGTTTCCGGACATTTCCATCAGGCCTTTCTCAGTTTCGGACGGGTAGTGTCAGGATCCCCGAACGTGCATGTTCGAGAATGGTTCTCCACCGGAAATTGGAGGAACTTTGACGGTCGGCGACAGCGGCAAGATCAGACAGCACGAGCACAACGACGAAACTCGTCTGCCGGGGCATTCCCAGACCCTGCCGCTGATCACCGAAGAGATCGTCAGTTCCCACCCGGCCCCCGCGGCCGAGCCCACCGAACACGTCGTCACCAAGGTGATGCCGCCCAACCCGATCCGCCACGACGGCCAGGCCGCCCAACAGCAGACGAAGACGTTGCCGGACACAGTTGCTGGTTCACAGACGCCTGCTTCGGTCACTTCTGCCTCCCCGACCGCCGTCGCCGAAGCGGCAGAGACGGTCGAGGACGAGAAAGAGGAGAAATCCTCAGAGGGCCGGATCTCGGCCACTCAGCTGCTGGCAGGTGCCGGCGCCGCTGCGACCTCCTCGGTCATCGGCGGTCAGCTCGGTGTCGCCGGCACGGTCGTCGGCGCCGGAGTCGCGAGCATCGTCACTGCCCTGGCGGTCACCCTCTATGGCCGCAGCCTCGACAAGGGCAAAGAGAAGATCCAAGAAGTCGGGTCCAAACTCGCTCCGGCAGTCAAAGCGAAGATCGCGAAGCACCCCTCCGGAAAGAACACTGCCGTCGATTCCTCGCTCGCCGAGGATTCCGCCTTCGCCCCGCCGGAACCGACAGCGGGCAATGCGAACGCGACGGCCGCCTCGGCGCCGGATGAAGGGAAGTCCGAGGCTGGGGACGGTGATGGCAGCGAAACCGAGAGCCGAGCCCGCACCTGGTGGCAGAAGCTGCGCCGCAAGCGGGTCCTCTATCCGCTGACGATCGGCGTCGCTGCCTTCGGAATCGGACTCGGTGCGGTCGTGATGGCCGAGAACTTCACCGAAGCCGATATCTCACCGGGCACCTCGCAGATCTCACGATCGGTGACCGGGCAGTCGACGAACGACGAATCCGTCACCGACGACGGGACCTCGGACTCCGGAACCAGCGGGGACGTATCGTCGAGCGGATCCGGGTCGGGCACCGACGGCAGTCAGAGCTCATCGAACAGCGGATCGACCACGCAGAACGGTCAGTCCTCCTCGGCGGGGGAGACCGGCGCCGAAGGTGCGGCCGAGGGGCAGGGCTCTCAGGGCACGGACGCGACGACGGGCACGAGCGATTCCATAGGCAGTTCGACGAGCACCGACGGCACCGATGCGAGCAGCGGTTCCATCTCGACCGATGGCGCCGGCAGCTCCGGGGACACCAGCGGTGGGACAAGCAGCAGCACAGGCTCCGGATCCGGCTCGGATGGTTCGGGCAGCGGTTCAGGCAGCGGCTCGTCGGGTTCGGGCGGATCCGGAACCGGCGGTTCGACCGGCGGTACGGGTGGTGGGTCGGCCGCCTCGGCGGAGGGGTGAGCCGGACGATGTCGAGGGCGGGAATTTAGACAGCCCGCCCTAGGTTGTATGAAGCGGAGAACATCGCTAGGTTGAAACTAACTCCGACAGTGTTCTGCCGAAGTCGGGATATCGAGACTGGGCGAACGGCGCTCAGCCGATCGATCAGCTGCACCGGCGGGAACCGCATCTCACCGGTGGCCATGATCGCGGGCTGAGTGACGCCGCCTCAAATCACACGGTTGAAGGAGATGTGATGACGCAACATACAGATCATGAATATGCTGGCCACGACAGTACGAAGGCAACGACCACCGAGTCAGGTGCGCCGCGGGAATCCGATGCTCACTCGCTGAGCGTGGGCGCGAACGGGCCGCTGATGCTCCACGACGTGGCGCTGGTCGAGAAGCTTGCTCGCTTCGACCGTGAGCGAGTTCCCGAGCGCAGCCCCCACGCCAAGGGATCCGGCGCTTTCGGTGAGCTCGAAATCACCGCGGACGTCTCCAAGTACACGAAGGCCGACTTCCTGCAGCCGGGCAAGAAGACCCCGATGCTGGCCCGCTTTTCCACCGTCGCCGGTGAGCTCGGCTCGCCCGACTCCTGGCGTGATGTGCGCGGATTCGCGCTGAAGTTCTACACCGAAGAGGGCAACTTCGACATGGTGGGCAACAACACCCCCGTGTTCTTCGTCCGCGATCCCATGAAGTTCCCCGACTTCATCCACTCGCAGAAGCGCACCCCTGACTCGGGTCTGCGCAGCAACAACATGCAGTGGGACTTCTGGTCGCTGTCGCCCGAATCGGCACACCAGGTCTCCTACCTCATGGGACCGCGTGGTCTGCCCAAGAGCTGGCGCCACATGAACGGCTACTCCTCGCACACCTACATGTGGGTCAACGCCGAGGGTGAGAAGTTCTGGGTCCAGTACCACTTCCACACCGATCAGGGTGTGGAGAACATGAGCAACGAGGAAGCCGGTCGGATGGCCGGCGAGGACGCGGACATGCACCGCCGCGACCTGTTCGACGCCATCGAGCGCGGGGACTACCCGTCCTGGACCTTCAGCGTGCAGATCATGCCGTACGAAGAGGCCAAGGACTACCGCTTCAATCCCTTCGACCTGACCAAGACCTGGTCGAAGAAGGACTACCCGCTCATCGAGGTCGGCAAGTTCACCCTCAACGAGAACCCCTCGAACCACTTCGCACAGATCGAGCAGGCTGCGTTCAGCCCCTCGAATACCGTGCCGGGAACCGGGCTCTCGCCGGACAAGATGCTGCTGGGCCGCGTGTTCTCCTACCCGGATGCACAGCGCAACCGCATCGGCACGAACTTCAACCAGCTGCCGGTCAACGCTCCTGTCACGAAGACGAACTCGTACGACAAGGAAGGCCAGATGCAGTACCACCACTCGGGTAATGCACCGGTCTACGCCCCGAACTCGTACGGACGCTCCTACCAGGACGAGCAGGGCCCGGTCGACAACGGCTGGGAGGCCGACGGCGAGCTGGTGCGCAGCGCCTACAGCCTGCACGCCGAGGACGACGACTTCGGCCAGGCACACACCCTGGT
The DNA here is from genome assembly GCF_000583215.1 of Brevibacterium sp. VCM10. Classification (NCBI taxonomy): domain Bacteria; kingdom Bacillati; phylum Actinomycetota; class Actinomycetes; order Micrococcales; family Brevibacteriaceae; genus Brevibacterium; species Brevibacterium sp. VCM10. The sequence continues at coordinate 2,408 of NZ_JAJB01000017.1, read as the reverse complement.
CCGCGAGGTTTACACCGAGGAGGAGCGCCAGGGTCTCATCGAGACCGTCGCGGGCGGACTCTCCGACGGAGTCGAGGAGCCGGTGCTGTCGAATGCGATCCAGTACTGGAAGAACATCGACGCCGAGGTCGGTGCGGCCATCGAGGCCAAGGTCAAGGGCTGACAGGCTCTGAGATCGTGAGCGCCTGACCGCTCGAACACAGACGGCGGCCCGGACCCCCAACCAGTGGGTGGCCCGGGCCGTCTTCTCTTTTTAATTACTACCCGACGGCGGCCCAGATACCTCGTGCAAGGTTGCTGGGCCGCCGTCAGGTAGTTCTGAGGGGTCAGGCGAGGTGGGCGGCGCGTTGGGCGATGCGACCGCCGGCGAGGACCATCTCGACCTGACGGGGCGACAGGCCATGGCGGAATTCGAACTTTCGGCCGGTCGCCTCGGCGGTGATCGTCGTCCCTTCGCCGAGTTCATCGCGCAGACCACGGAACTCAAGTACATCGCCCTGGGACAGTGACTCGTAGTCGGACTCGTCCGTGAACTCGAGGGCGAGGACGCCGAAGTTCGCGAGGTTCTGCCAATGGATCCGCGCCAATGATTTCGCCACCACTACCCGCAGACCGAGATAGCGGGGAGCGATGACCGCATGCTCACGTGAGGACCCCTGACCGTAGTTCTCCCCACCGACGATCGCGTGCCCGGCGTCGTGCTCGGCGGCACGGGTGGAATAGGTGTCATCGACCTGGATGTAGACGAACTCTGAGATCTTCGGGATGTTCGACCGGTACGGCAAGACGCGGGAGCCGGCGGGCATGATCTCGTCGGTGGAGACGTTGTCGCCGACCTTGAGCAGGATCTCCAGATCGATGTCATCGGGCAGCGGATCGAAGTCCGGCAAGGTCGAGATGTTCGCTCCCTTGACGAGTTCGACCGATCGGGCTTCCTCTGGTTCCAGCGGCGAGACGAGCATCTTGCGGTTCGCGGAGTACTTCTCGGGCAGCCGCACCTCGGGATAGTCCATGTCGAGGTCGCGAGGGTCGGTGATCTTCCCGGTCAGTGCGGCAGCAGCCGCGGTCTCCGGCGAGCACAGCCACACGGAGTCCTCATCCGTGCCCGACCGGCCCGGGAAGTTCCGCGGCATGGTGCGCAGACTGTTGCGCCCGACCGCAGGAGCCTGACCCATGCCGATGCAGCCCATGCAGCCGGATTGGTGAATCCGGGCCCCGGAAGCCACCAGTGAGGTCAGCCATCCGCCGGCGATGAGGTCGGCAAGGACCTCACGTGAGGTGGGATTGATGTCGAGCGAAATCTGCTGATGAATCTGGCGGTGGGCAAGTGTTTCGGCGACGACGGCGAAGTCCCGCAGCCCTGGGTTCGCCGAGGAGCCGACGACGACCTGGAAGACGTCCTCACCGGCGACCTCGCGCACCGGAGTGACGTTGCCCGGAGACGACGGCGCGGCGATGAGCGGTTCGAGCTGCGAGAGATCGATGCTGTCGGTGAGATCGTATTCGGCACCTTCGTCGGCCTCGATGCGGGTGAAGTCCTCGCCTCGGTCAACGGCTTCCAAGTAGTCGCGGACGGCATCATCGGCGGGGAAGACCGTGGCGGTGGCGCCGAGTTCGGCTCCCATGTTCGCAATCACGTGACGATCCATGGCCGTGAGATTCCGCAGCCCGTCCCCGTGGTATTCGATGATCTTTCCGACACCGCCCTTGACGCCATGGCGACGCAGCATCTCGAGGATGACGTCCTTGGCTGAGACCCAGTCGGGCAAGGTGCCTGTGAGTTCGACGCCCATGATCTGCGGGGCGCTGATGAAGAGCGGCTCACCAGCCATGGCCATGGCGATTTCAAGTCCGCCGACGCCGATGGCGAGCATTCCCAAGGCACCGGCGGCACAGGTGTGGGAGTCCGAGCCGATGAGAGTCGCCCCCGGCTTGCCGAAACGGGACTGGTGGACAGGGTGGGAGACGCCGTTGCCGGCAGGGGAGAACCACAGACCGAACCGTGCCGCGGCAGAGCGGAGGAATTCGTGGTCCTCCGGGTTCTTCTCATCGGTCTGCAGCAGGTTGTGATCGACGTACTGCACGGACAGATCCGTGCGGATCCGGTCGAGGCCGAGGGCCTCGAGCTCGAGCATGACCAGGGTGCCCGTCGCATCTTGGGTGAGCGTCTGGTCGATCCGGATCCCGAGTTCGCTTCCGGGAGTGAGCTCCCCGGACTCCAGATGCGATCGGATGAGCTTCTGAGCAACGTTCTCAGCCATTGTCCGCCTCCTTCGGCAGTCAGGGGTCCACCGAAGCCATACGGCTTCCGGTGGTCAATCCACGCTAGTCCTCCACACGAGGGTTCTCAAGGTCCGTCGCATCGGCCGACCGGCAATAGGCGTCTGCGAACTACCCGACGGCGGCCC
>NZ_JAJB01000016.1:0-14583 GCF_000583215.1 Brevibacterium sp. VCM10 | reverse complement strand
GATATCAGCCAGCGGCACCGGGTCGAAGTCTCAGCTGAGCATCGATTCGAGCAAGTGGACTTCAATCCATGACCAGTCCGCGTTATCCTGTCACGGTGTCGTGAATACTGACAGTCGTGTGACAGCCGGTAGAATCGACACCGTGCAGAACCTCGTTTCCGGCGAGGCCGCTCCTGACGGGGAGGCCGAATCTGAAGCGAAGACAGTACGCCGAATGCGCTTGCGCACCTTCGGAGACTTCCCCCACGCGGGCCTGCCGCCCGCAGACCGAAAGAGAAATAATGCGTACCAAAATTGCTGTTTCGGCAGCACTTGGGGTCGGACTGGTTTTCGGCGCCGGTGCTCCCGCACTGTCGAGCAATCTGTCCTCGACCGACGCCGCAAATACGTCCGGCATCTCCGCTGGTGTTGTACCCGGCCAAGAGCTCGAACGAATCACCGACCGCAAGATCGAGAAGGGCGAGACCGCCTACGTCGATGTCACGGTAGCGACGCTGTGGACCGATCCTAAGGCTCCGCGCAAGGTGGATAAGCCTGCGCTCCAGCACCCCGTCGCCCTCAAGAAGTGGAACAAGAACCTCGAATCCACCGATGCCCGCCGCGGACTGACTGGCAAAACCGAGACCCAAGCGACGTACGGTTCGGAGGTCTCCGTCCTCGATGTCAAGGGCAGCTGGGCCAAGGTCGCCGTGACCGACCAGCAGACCCCGAAGAACAAGAAGGGCTACCCGGGCTGGCTGCCCAAGAAGCAGCTGGTCGAAAACGACCGCTTCGGGAAGCTCCGCGAGGACCAGCCCCGAGCCGTGGTCACGAAGCCCAAGAGCGAACTCGAAGGCATCGAGTTCACCAAGGACGCCGGTGCCGACATCAGCTTCAACGTCGATCTGCCCCTCATCGCACAGGACGTCGACGATGTCCGCGTCGCACTCCCCGGAGGCGGAGCCGCCTGGATCGACATCGACGATGTCGATGTCTACGATGTCGGCGGCAAACCCGAGAAGCCCAGCGGCAAAGACCTAGTGAAGACCGCGAAGCAGTTCGACGGCCTGCGCTACCTCTGGGCCGGAGTCTCGGCCTACGGATTCGACTGCTCCGGATTCACCTACTCCATCTTCAAAGCCCACGGCATCGACCTGCCCCGCGACTCCGGCGAACAGGCGAAGGCCGGCAAGGCAGTCTCCTCGTCGAACCTCAAACCCGGTGACCTGCTGTTCTTCTCAACCAGCTCGGGAACGGTCCACCACGTCGGCATGTACGTCGGCGACGGCAAGATGATCCACTCGCCGAACGCGTCGAAGGACGTCTACGTCACCGACTGGAAGAAGTGGGATTCCGGAAACGAATTCTCCGGAGCCCGCCGAATCCTCTGACCATGACCGAGACGGAGCGACGGCCAGCCTGTTCACCCGGATACAGTTGCGAGCCGACACTCTGATGGCCGGTGCCCCAGGAGGGTGCCGGCCATCAGCGATTTCAAGTGAGCCCTAGCTGGAGAGCCCCGCCAGGGGAGCGGCGCTCGCCGAGGCGCGCATCGAACAGAGTCGACCGGGACGACCGTCGGCCCGGTTTCACCAGTACTCGTCCGCCGAAGCGACTGCGGAGCGGATACGCCCAAGGTCCCCTCGCCGAGGCGGCTGCGGAGCTGATTCGCTCAAGCCCCCCCCCCCCTCGCCGAGGCGGCTTCGGAGCTGATTCGCCCTAGGATCTTTGCCGAGGCTCCTGCCGGTCAGTGTCGCGAACTCTGAGTCGACTTCAGGAAGATGGCACGGGCCAGATCATCCCGACGTTCGATGACCAGGCGGCGCAGGGCCGCGGGCGCATCGACGTTGGCGGCCAACCACGTGTCGGTCTTCTCCACCACAGCTTCCTCGTCGACTGACCAGCGGGGATAGAGGCCGAGCACCAGGCGACGGGCGATCTCGATCGAATTGTCCATCCAGAACCCGAGCAGACCATCGAAGTACTCATCGACATACTCCTCGATGAGCGGCATCGCACTCGGCGCGATGAACCCGGAGATGATCGCCGACAGCACATCGTTGCTCAGCGCGCCCGCCTCGCGGATCGCCTCCCAAGCACGGATCTTGACGATCGGCAGAGGCAGAGCCGCACTGGCCGTCTCGGCGTGGAGCCGACCCGAAGAGCTGGGATCCGAATGATTCTCCCGTGCGATATCCGTCTGATCGGCCCACCCGAGGCACACGAGCGCCGTCAGCGCATTCCACCGCAGCGCATGATCATTGATGAGGCCGCGGAACGGCAGCGTCGCAGTCGAATGCTCGGCACCTCGACCCGAGCGGGCATCGCCGGACGCTTCGACCGACTGTCCCGCCGCGCCAGCCTGATCCGCCGCGCCGGCTTGATCCACCGCTCCGGTCTGATCTGTCGTACCAGCCTGACCGGCAGCATCGACTCGCCCGGACTGCCCGGGAGCTCCGGCATACATCCGATCGACCTCCTCGCCGACGGGCACCGCAAGGATCTGACTGGCGAATCCACGCCCCATGGCCACCGCGGAACTGCCCGCCGCGCATCGCGCCGTCCGCGACGTCAGCGCCAACACCAGATTGGCCAGATGCAGCTGCGCATCCGACCCGGCCTTCGCCGCAGCCAACGCGTCCAGTGCCGCTCCCAACAGCCCCGTGATCGCGGCATCGAAATTCCGGTCCGCCACCCACTGATCGATGCAGGTCAGAGCGGTCTGGCTGAGTCCCGCCATGATCCCTGCGTGGCTCTCCTTGCCCAGGCTGCGAGCATAGGCAGTGAGGTACTTCTGGACCGGCATGAGCCCATCGCGGACCGCATTGTCCAACGCCGACCACACCAGGGCCCGCGACAGCGGGTCCGTGATCCGCGACGCCGAGGTGACCGCCGCCTCCGTCGATTCCGGATCCAGGCGCACCCGCGCATAGTCCAGATCGTTGTAGTTGAGCAGAGTGATCACGCCGGCCCTGCGGCCGATCAGCTGCTCGACGTCAGCAGACTCGGTCGAGAACTCGAAACGGAAGGAATCGAGGGGCACGATCTCCCGCCCCGACCGCCCGAGCGTGGCGATCTCGATCGTGTGCGGCCGCAGCAGAGCCGCGCCCTCGGCCGAATCGGCCTGAGTGATCGTGGCACTCGTGACCTTCTCCGACCCGGACCGTCGCCGAGGCGGCTGAACACTGCCGCTTGCCCCGGACCCGGCCGCATGTGCAGCTCCGCTTGCCCCGGACCCGGCTGCGTGCGCGGCTCCGGTGGCACCGTCGACGCTGTCGTCGACCGCATCCGGACTGCGGAGCCGAGCTCCCGAGCTCGAAGCCACGAGTCTCCCGCCTCCAGCGCCCCGCGAGGCGGCAACGGATTCCGTCGGTGCTCCGCCGCTGGCGAATCCAGCCGACCCGGCCGCTCCCGCTTCCGACCCGGCGAATCCAGCCGACCCGGCCGATTTCGCAGCCGACCCGGACGGAGTCCCACCATCCGAGGTGGTCAGCTGCAGGGACAGCTCCGAGACCCCGGACGTCCCCAACCACGCGGCCGCCCAGTTCGCGATGTCCCGGTCGGGAGCCGCCTCGGCGAGGCATTCGAGGAAATCCGCGAGCTCGGTGTTGCCGTACTCGAACCGTTTGAAGTACAGCCGCGACCCGGCGAAGAACGCCTCCCGGCCGACGAACGCGACGAGCTGCTTGAGCACTGATGCGCCCTTGGCATAGGTGATGCCGTCGAAATTGAGCTTCGCGGCCTCGACGTCGGGGATGTCGGCGACGATCGGATGCGTCGTCGGATACAGATCCTGTGTGTACGCCCACGCCTTGCGCCGCAGCGCGAAAGTCACCCAGCCATCGGTGAACCGGGTCGCCTCGGCCAGCGCGAGCCCACCCATGAAATCGGCGAACGACTCCTTGAGCCACAGATCATCCCACCACTTCATCGTGACGAGATCGCCGAACCACATGTGCGCCATCTCGTGCAGGATGACATTGGCACGTGACTCGTAGTTCGCGTCCGTGACCTTGTCGCGGAAGATCAGATTGTCCGTGAACGTGACCAGACCAGGGTTCTCCATCGCGCCGAGGTTGTACTCGGGAACGAAGATCTGATCGTACTTGCCCCACGGGTAGGGGTAGTCGAATTCGGAGGTGAAGAAATCGAGCCCGGCTTTCGTGACGCCGAAGATATCGTCCGCGTCGAGGTGATCGACGAGACTCGCCCGCGTCCATGCGCCCAGTTGCACGATCTGTCCGGTGCGCGGGTCCGTCCACTCATCCGTCGCCCCTTCGTAGGGGCCCGCGGTGATGCAGGTGATATAGCTCGACTGCTTGAGCGTCGGTTCGAAGTGATGGGTGATCGCGCCCGGTGAGCTGGATCCGGCCGACGTCTCAAAGTCGGATCCGTTCGCGGCCTCGGATCCGTTCGCCGAGGCGGCCCCCGCCGCTGCCTCGGCCGGTTCCGTCCTCGCTTCGGCCCGGTTCGACAGGACCTGGAAATGCGCGGGAGCCGTGACCGTGAAGATGAACTCCGCCTTGAGGTCGGGCTGGTCGAAGTTCGCGAACACACGTCTGGCGTCGGTGGGTTCGTACTGCGTATAGAGGTACGTCTTGCCGTCGGCAGGATCGGTGAACCGGTGCAGCCCCTCGCCCGAGGTGGAATAGCGTGCCTGCGCTTCGATCGTCAGGGAATTGCGGCCGGCGCGGACGGGGAACGTGACCCGGGCGCCGTCGAACACCTCGGCGGGGGAGAGGCTCTCACCATTGATCAGCACGGACGTCACGGAGTCGGCGATCAGGTCGATGAATGTCGAATCGACGAAGCGGGCGGTGAAGTCGACGACTGTGCGAGAAAGATAGGTGTCGGCATCCGTTTCGGCGTTGCTGACGTCGATATGGACTGAGTAGGAATCGACCTCGAGCAGCTGTGTTCGACTCTGCGCTTCGCTTCGGGTGAGATTCGTTGTCATTCAATAGCCTCCTCGGCGGACAGACTTTAGCATGCCACATTTCCGGTATTCTGAGTACAGGACCAGCAAGCGGCAGAGGGGACTGATGGCGGAGACTCGGGTCAGCGACCTGCCTCGGAGGGGGTTCAACGTCGTCGCCCACCGTCTGCGCTTGGGACTCAAGCGGGTGTGGGTGAACTCCGGTCAGCTGATCCAGATCCCCATCGCCGCGACCGCCGCCTACACTTTCTGCGTCTACGTGCTCGGCCACCCGTATCCGTTCCTTGCCGCGGTCGCCTCCGCCGTCGGCATCGGCCCCGTCGTTGACCGTCGTCTGCGCCGCGCCCTCGAGATCGGCTTCGGGGCGACCTTCGGGGTGCTCGTCGGCGAGCTGCTCGTCAACCTCTTCGGCTCCGGCATCTGGCAGCTCGCCCTGACCCTGATCGTCGGCCTGGTCATCGGCACGATCCTCAATTCCGGCGGCATCTTCATCACTCAGATCGCCGTCCAATCCGTCTATGTCGTCGTCGTCCCCGCCACCGCCACCACCCTGCCGTTCCCGCGCACTCTCGACGCGCTGACCGGGTCCGTCTGCGCGATTCTGCTGGCCTTGCTGATCCCGCGCGACGCCCGGAAGGTTCCGCGGCGTTTGGCCGCGGACATGCTCGAGGAGATCGACGCCGTCCTCAGGATGATGAAACGCGCCCTGCGCGAGGCCGATGTGACCATGGCCGGGCGGGCCCTCGAGCGTGCTCGCGAAACCCAGGACATCATCGACTCCTGGGGCTCATCCCTGCGGATCTCCCGCGAGGCCGCGAAGATCAATGCGCGGGCCCGACGCCATGCCGCCGAGGTGACCCGACTGTCCCGCGCCCACACCTTCTCCGACCGAGCCATGCGGACCATGCGGGTCATCGCCCGTCGTGTCGTCGGCGTCACCGAGCTCGGCGTCGGCAAGCCCGTCATCGCCGATTACGTCGGCTCCTTGGCCGACGGTGCGAAGAAGCTCGAGATCGCCTTGCGTCGTGGGACCGATCGGTCCCTCGCCGAGGCGGCCCTGTCCGAGGCGGCGGGAGCTCTGGATCCGCGGGCGAAGTCCGATTGGGACATCCACGACGAGTCGATGGTTCTGCTCCTGCGCACGGTCGCCGTCGACCTGCTGCAGGCCGCGGGACTCACGCGTGCCGAAGCCCAGTCGCGGCTTCCGCCGCTGGCCGAGAACGCCGATGACGATGATGGTCCGGCCGTCGAATAGCCGTGGAGGCAGTCAGCTGCTTTCGACGACGAAGACGGCGTTCGTGCCCGGTTCCAGAGCCGTGAAGCGATGAGGCTGATCGCCCGGATGGGTGAGATAGTCGCCGACGCCCAGGTCATAGGACTTGCCGAGCACTTCGATGCGTGCGGCCCCGCGGCCGAGGATGACATGTTCGATCGTGCCCTGCGGGTGCGACTGCGACTCCCTGGGTTCACCCGGTTCGGCTTGGATGAAGTAGACGTCCCGTCGAGCGTTCGCCGGCGACGGTGAGAGCAGGGTGGCCACGTAGTTCGCGGTCGTCGACGGCAGGCTGGGCATATCGCCGACATGCTGGAAGGCGACCTCGTGCGGGGGAGGGTCGAGCAGGCGGGCGAGAGGAATATCGAGCGCAGCGGCCAGAGCCCACATCGTCTCCAAACTCGGATTCCCGCTTCCGGTCTCGAGTCCGGACATCGTCGACTTGCCGACGCCGGCCCGCCGGGCGACCTCGGACAAGGAGAGCCCGGCCCGCAGCCGTTCACGTTTCAGGGCCGCAGCGATCTGCTGACTCGGTGACAGCGACGGGCCGGTCACAGGGGCGTCGGCGGCAGAGTCAGCGGCGGAGCCGACGGTGTGCTCGACGGTCGCCTCGGCGGGCGAGACGGTGTCGGAGCAGTCCAGAGAGTCATTCAGCGAATCGTCGGTGCTTCGAGAAGTCATATGTTCACTATAGCGGCTAAGTCGTTCGGTTTGACGAACAATTGCCGAGGGTGCACTGTATGGAACATGGGTTCATTATTTCGCACGGCTGATCGGGTGCTCCCCGGCTCGACCTATCGCGCGGTGGCCATCGTCACCGTCACGATCATCGCCGTCGCGCTGTCGTACGGTGCGATCTCCGCGGTCTCCGGATTCGCCTGGTGGCAGACGCTGCTGTTGGCGATGTTCGCCCTCGGCGGCGCCGCCGAATTCACCTTCGTCGGAGTCATCGCCGCCGGCGGCGCACCGATCCTTGCGGTGCTCGCAGGACTCCTCGTCAACTCCCGGAACTTCGCGTTCGGTGTCGCTGTCGGCCCCTTCTTCCCGCAGGACTGGCGTGCACTCATCGCCTCCCACTGGATCAACGACGAATCCACCGCGATCTCGCGTACCGGGCACAATGACCGCGCGAAGTGGCACGCATTCCTGCTCATGGGAGCGGCGATCGCGATCATGTGGCCCGGCGGTGCCATGGTCGGACAGTGGCTGGGCAACGTCATCAATGCGGACCTGCTCGGCCTCGACGCGGCTTTCCCCATCATCCTCTTCTGCCTCATCCGCGGGGATCTGAAGAACCGGGTCACGCTCTCGCTGACCGTCATCGGCATCCTCATCGCCGTGGGACTGACACCGCTGCTGCCGCTCGGTCTGGGAGCAGTGACCTCGCTGTCCGTGTTCGTCTTCGTCGCCGCCGGCTGGGCGGTGCGCTCGTTCCTCCGTCGCCGCCGGTCCGGAGGCAGCGATGCGGACCAGCACAGTATCGGTGCGGACCAACACGGCACAAGCGCAGGCCAGCACGGCACAGGTGCAGGCCAACACGGCACAGGTGCGGACGATGCCGGTGCTGGTGTCGACGGGGCCGTCGGCGCCGACCACCCGCAATCCACGACTCGACGAGAGGGACCGCGATGAGCGCCGTCAGCTTCCTCATCGCCCTGGCCGGGCTCAGCCTCGGCACCTATCTCATGCGCTTCGCCGGGGTGAAGGTGGGAGCGGCCATCGCCACGAAGGGGCGTCGGCGCACCCCGACGGCCGCCTCGGTGGGGGCTCTGCCCTCCGAATCCGCACCCGCCACGCCCGCTGAGACCGGCACCCCCGCCGAGCCCGGCACACCTGCCGAACCCTCAGGTCCCGCCGACTCGACCGAGCGCGTGACGATGTGGATGGACCGGGCCGCGGTCGTGCTCATCGGCGCCGTCTTCGCCACGACCGCGGTCTTCGACGGCACGGACATCGCCGATCCGGCGCGCCTCCTCGGCGTCGGAGCCGGCGTGCTTGCTGCAATCCTGCGTGTGCCGATGCTGCTCGCCGTGGTCATCGGCATGGCCGTGTGCGCGCTCATCCGCACGACCGGGATCCTCTGAGCAGGGGCGGCGGCACCCGCTGACTGCGGTCGCGAGGAACCGAGCCGCCACCGCCAACGTGGGTCGCCCCTGCCGACTGCGGCCTCGTGCCAGTGCGCACCCACTGTGAAAGCCGTGGGATGCGGGTGGGCAATTGCCGAGGATCTCCGGCCCGGAACTGCCCCGGCAGCCCGAGATTGCTAGGCTGGGACCATGGAATACATCGCGGGCTTTCAGCGACTCGTCTTTCTGGCACTGACGGTGGCCGCATTCGTCGTCCAGCTCTGGGCGTTCATCGACTGCCTCCGCTTCAAGGACGAGAACTACCGCGCCGTGGACAAGCAGAGCAAGAAGTTCTGGGTCATCCTCCTCGGCGTCGGACTCGCGCTCGCCCTCATCGCCCTGCCGCCGATGGGCATGAGCATGATCTTCCTCAACATCATCGCCCTCGTCGCCGGCATCGTCTACCTCACCGACGTGCGCCCGAAGGTCCGCGCGGTCGATCCGCGCTACCGCAAACGCTGACCGGCGTGACGCCGCAACAGCATTTGCGAACCCGATCGGCAAGCGCCCGGCACACGCTGACTAGACTCGCCCTATGAGCACCGACCTCAACCTGCCGGGCCCCGAATCCGGCTATATCGCCACGTTCGGAACCGGTGACCCGCACACCCTCTTCGGCCACGGATTCGCCGGCGCGATCCGCGACACCCGTCCCTTCGGCACCGGCATCACCGGCACCCGCCACTTCCTCCACCTGCCCGGCCACGGCGGCCGACCCTCACCCGGCCCCGGGTGGACCTACCCGCAGATCGCCGAAGTGCTCGCCGACGCCGTGAGCACCACCTCGGCGAGCCGAGCACTGGGAGTGTCGATGTCCGCCGGCGGGCTCCTCCACCTGCTCAGCATCGCCCACCCCGTGACCCGCAACCTCGAGAAGGTCGCCCTCGTCCTCCCCGCCTCCTTCACCGGATTCCCCGCCGAGGTGGCCGCCGCCAACCGCTCCTACCTGGAGAGACTGCGCCGCCTCGTCGCCGATGAGGACATCGACGCCATCGTCGAACTCATGCTCTCCCGCGAGCCCGCCGAGGTGGCCCAGATGATTCCCGTGCGGGCCTGGACGAAAGCGAAGGCCGAGAACCTCGTCCGCACCGACATGTCCGACGGGCTCGGACTCGCCCTCGAAAACGCCGTCGCGGACACCGACGTCGCCGCCGAGAATCTGCGCTCCTTCTCCGGCGACGTCCTCGTGCTCACACACGAAGACGACCCGGCGCACCCGGTCGCCGTCGCCGAGGACATCCACCGTGCGATTCCGACCTCCCGTCTCGAAGTCCTCCCCGCAGGATCGATCCTGTGGCGCGGACGACACGACGTGCGCCGCATCCTCGGCACCTTCTTCGAATAGGCGCTGGCCTCGGTGAAGGACCGGCTTCGATGAAGAGCCGGCTTCGGTGAGGGACCGGCTTTGACTGGTCACCCGACCGAGGTCGTTGGCTAGACTGTCTCCGTGCGCATCTCCGTCCTCTCCCTCCACACCTCGCCCGTCGCCCAACCCGGCCAGGGCGATGCCGGAGGGATGAACGTCTATGTCGACCAATCCGTGCGCGCGCTCGCCGCAGCCGGACACCGAATCGACGTATTCACCGCCGACCCCGGCGGACTCGACGGCACGGGAGCCGGCGCGGACACGAAGCTGGAGATCACCGAATCCATCACCCTCCACCACCTGCCGGTCGGCGCTGCGACGAAGGACGAACTCGCCGACGCGATCGACGAACTCGCCGAACTGCTCACGGTCCACCCCGACTTCTGCGCCGCCGATCTCATCTGGACCCACTATTGGATCTCCGCCGAGGCGGCCCTGCGCGCCCGTGCCATCGCCGACAACTCCGACGCCGACCCCGAGTCCACCGGAGCGCTGGGGCCGGGCAGAGCAGTGCGGGCGCCGATCGCGGTGAGCATGCACACGATCGGTGCCGTGAAGAACCGCGATTCGGAGACCAGCCACGAACGGCCCCAGCGACTCGACGCCGAAGGACGCATCGCCGCGCAGGCCGACCTGCTCGTCGCGGCCACCCCCGCCGAACGCCGCGACCTCATCACCGAACTCCACGCCGATCCCGACTCGGTCGTCGTCGCCCGACCAGGTGTCGACCATGCCCTCTACACACCGGGCGCTCAGGCGGACGCGCGCGAGCGTCTGGGTTTCGCCGCGAACGAGGCGATCGTCCTCTACGTCGGGCGGATGCAGTTCATCAAGGGCACGGACGTCGCCGTCGACGCCCTGGCCGAACTGCGGGAACGCAACCCCCACCTGGCTTCTCGAACCCGGGGAATCCTCCTCGGCGCCGCCTCGGGGGCAGGTGTCGAAGCAGGCGGAGGAGCGGTCCGCCCCTCCTCGGCGTATCTGCGGGAGCTGACCGCGGCGATCGGGAACGAACCCAGCGTCGAGGTCCGCCCGCCCGTTCCCTCCCGCACCCTCGTCGACTACTACCGGGCCGCGGACGTCCTCATCGTCCCCTCCCGCAGCGAATCCTTCGGACTCGTGGCCGCCGAGGCAGCCGCTTCAGGGCTGCCGGCGATCGCCTCGGCGGTGGGCGGACTCCCGGAGATCGTCGAACACGGACATTCGGGACTGCTCATCGCCGATCACAATCCTCACCACTGGGCGACGGCCATCGAAACCCTGCTCGAGGACACGCAGCTGCGGGCGGAACTCGCCGGCCACGCCGTCGACCGCGCCGAACGCTTCGATTGGGGTCGGACCGTCGCCGCCGTCCTCGACGCCGTGCCGGATATCTCCGGTGCATCATCTCGGAAGTCGGACGCGCTGGGAGCGTGTTGAGGGACTAGAGTCGGCGGTGAGCACGAGAGCCGAGCGAAGGGCGTGAGAGCATGAGCACCGACACCGAGGCGATCCTGACCGGAGTGCGCACCTGGGCCGAGAACAACGAGGTCCCCGTGGACTCGATCGAGGACACGGAGATCGTCGTCACCCTGCCGGGGGAGAAGAAGCTCAAGACGAACGTGGCGATCAGCGTCTTCGCTCGCACCGCCCATCTGCAGGCCTTCGTCATCCGTCATCCCGATGAGAACTCGGCCGAATTCAATCGGTGGCTGCTGCAGAAGAACCTCAGGCCCGGGCCGGTGTCGTTTGCGATCGACAGCCTCGGCGATGTCTATCTGCGGGCGAGCGTGCCACGCGAGCATCTGCTCGATGAGCTCGACGGGCTGCTCGGTGCCATGCTCGCCACGGCGGATTCCTCGTTCAATGAACTCCTCCTCATCGGTTTCCTCACAGGGATGAAGAAGGAATGGGCCTGGAGGGTCGGTCGGGGTGAGTCGACGCGCAACCTTGCGGCGTTCGAGAAGGTGCTCAGCGGGGAGGACAACGAATTCATCGGCACCTTCGGCGACGCCGATCCCGAACCTCCGGCGGTGTCGGCCGATCGGGAGAGTCCCGAACCGCCGGCGGTGTCGGCCGATCGGGAGAGTAAGGGAGAGTAAGGGCCCGAGCTCATGAGTGCGGCGAACTCAGCCGAGCGGGCGCTTCAGTCCCTCATGGCTGGCGACATAGCCGAGCCGGTCATAGAAGCGCTGCGCGTCGGTGCGTGACTTGTCGGTTGTGAGTTGAGCGAGTCCGGCACCGACGCGACGTCCGTATTCGTGAGCCCACTCGAACACCGCTGTCCCGAGCCCCACTCCCTGAGCCGCGGCACCGATGCGCACCGCTTCGATCTGCAGACGGAGAGTGCCTCGGCGCGACAGGCTGGGCAGCAGACTCAGCTGCAGGGTGCCGACGACGGTCGAGCCGGCGTGGACGTGATCCGTAGGGTCGGCGTGCCCCGCAGTGTCGGCTTGTCCAGCGGAGTCGGGCTGGCCCACGGCTTCGGCCTGACCTGCGGAGTCGGGCTGGCCGGCGGAGTCGGGCGGGCCAGCGGCTTCGGTGACGGCGACGAGGAGTTGGTTGGGATCGGCATCGATGAGTGCGAAGGCACGAGCATAGGGGTCTGCCTCCTCGGCGCCGGGGGAGGCAGGAGAGGAACCGGACGCGGCTGCCGCACGGCCGACCGCAGCGGCGGCGGTCTCGCGGGCAGCTCCGGTCTCGCGGGCAGCCCCGAGGACGTCATCGCGCAGCAGTGCGACAAGCGCCGGCACATCGGCCTCGGCGGCGCGGCGGATGGTGAACGTCCGGCCGGCCGACACCAGGGTCTCCGGGGAGAAGCCCTCGAACCCTCGGCCCAATCGGCCCTCGTGCGCGGTCGCCTCGGCGGTCATCGGCCCGTGGTCTCAGCCGATGACGCACTCGCGGCTGCAGGATCATGGTCGGGCGCATCGACCGGTGGCTTGCCGTAGGGGCGACGAGCGAAGAGGGAGGCGACCACGGCGCCGGAGACGTTGTGCCACACGCTGAAGACCGCCCCGGGCAGTGCGGCGAGCGGCGAGAAGTACGTGGTGGCCAACGTCGAGGCGAGACCGGAGTTCTGGAGTCCGACTTCGAAGGACAGCGCACGTCGCGTCGGGGTGTCGAGACGGCAGGCCGTGGCTACACCGTAGCCGATGCCCAGTCCGAGCAGATTGTGTGTGACGACGGCCAGCAGAACGAGCACACCGGCTGTGGCGATCGAACCCGCCGAGCCGGCCACGACGATCGCGACGATGTAGGCGATGGCGATCGAGGCGAGCCATGGCAGCACGGGCGAGATCGTGTCGACGAACTTCGACGCGAGCACTCGGACGAGGACGCCGACGATGACCGGCACGAGCACGGTCTGGCATATCGAGACGAACATCGACCAGAAGGGCACATCCATATACGAACCCGCCAGCCACAGGGTCAGCAGCGGGGTGAGCACGGGAGCGCACAGCGTCGACAGGGTCGTGATCGACACCGACAGTGCCGTGTCGCCCTTCGCCAGATAGGTCACGACATTCGAGGCGGTGCCGCCGGGCGCGCAGCCGACGAGGATGACACCGACGGCGATCTCGGGAGGAAGTGAATACACGGTCACGACGAGAAGGCCGAGCAGCGGCATCGCCACGAACTGAGTGACGACGCCGAGCACCGCAATCCACGGCCGCTTCGCGATGCGAGCGAAGTCGGGCAGCGTCAGGGTCAGCCCCATGAAGAACATGACCACGCCGAGCGCCCACGTGATCGACGGGGCCAGAGGCGTGAAGGCATCGGGCAGCAGGAACCCGAACACCCCCGCAATGACGACGAGGACCGGCAGGGCCGTGACAGCGATGATCGAACTGCGGTCGGCGGCGGGAGCGGCGGTGCCCCCGGAAGCCTGGTGTGCTGGCATGTGTGACATGGGTACAGGCTACTCCGCTCATATTGTCATGCGAGACACATGCCCAGACATTGAGACCCTGTTTGCGGCCCGACGGACCCTGTCAGCGGGGAGACATGACCTTGTGTGCGGCCGGACAGCGAAGACTGTGTCTGCGGGGAGAGGGCCGCCGGCGACGACGGTCGCCGGCGCCCCCATCGGAGCGGTCGTGTCAAAATGGAGCCATGACGTATAACCTCATCCTGCTGCGCCACGGCGAAAGCGAATGGAACCAGAAGAATCTGTTCACCGGATGGGTCGACGTGACCCTGACCGACAAAGGCCGTGCCGAAGGCAAACGCGCCGGCGAGCTGCTGCGCGAGAAGAACCTCATCCCCGATGTCGTCTATACCTCGCGGCTCAAGCGCGCGATCCTGACTGCGAACATCGCGCTCGAAGCCGCCGACCTGTCATGGCTCGACGTCCACCGCAGCTGGCGGCTCAACGAGCGCCACTACGGCGCACTGCAGGGCAAGAACAAGAAAGAGATCCGCGACGAGTTCGGCGAAGAGCAGTTCATGACCTGGCGCCGCTCCTTCGACACCCCGCCGCCGGCACTGACCGACAGCTCGGAATTCTCGCAGGCCGGTGAAGCCCGCTATGCCAACCTCGGCGATGCGCTGCCCCGCACCGAATGCCTCGCCGACGTCATCGACCGCCTCCTGCCGTACTGGTACGACACCCTCGTGCCTGAACTCACCGTCGGCAAGACCGTGCTCGTGGCCGCCCACGGCAACTCGCTTCGCGCACTGGTCAAGCACCTCGACGGGATCTCCGATGCCGACATCACGGGGTTGAATATCCCTACCGGCATTCCGCTGCACTACGAACTCACCGAGGATTTCACTCCGGTCACCCCCGGCGGCACGTACCTCGACGCCGAGGCGGCCGCGGCAGCGATCGGCCAAGTCGCCAACCAGGGACGCTGAGCCGGACACAGACGCTGAGCCGGACACAGACGCTGAGCCGGACACAGACGGCGATCGCCGAGGT